>JAGVII010000185.1 GCA_020056155.1 Afipia sp. | reverse complement strand
GCCGGCGGCCAAGGTACTGCGGGGCCTTGCGGGTCCGTTCCGCCAGACGCCAAAGGCGCTTGCGCCCGCACCCGGCGGCGTGTGACAGTCGCGTCATGGCCGGAGCACTTCGCAAGCTTTTCGCGGATTTCTTCTCGACCATCGTATTTCTCGCGGTCTACGCCGCGACCGGCGACATCCTGATTGCAACCGGCATCGCCATCGCGGGCGCGATTGCACAGTTCATCCGCGCCCGGATCAAACAAGAGAAGCTGGACATCATGACATGGGCGAGCCTCGCGCTCGTCATCGTGCTTGGCGGCGCGACGCTGCTGACCAAGGACCCCCGTTTCGTCCTGCTCAAGCCCGCCATCGGCCATTTCGCCATCGGCACGATCATGCTGCGCAAGGACTGGATGCTGCGTTACGCGCCGCCGATGGTGCGCGAAACCGTTCCTCACATCGCCACCGTCGCCGGCTACGTCTGGGCCGCATTTATCTTCGCGCTGGGGCTCGGCGTGGTCGCCGTCGCCATGACCGGCGACATCAGGCTGTGGGCGATCTACGTCTCGGTGGTCGCCGTCGGCGCCAAGATCGTGGCGTTCGGCATCACCTGGATCATCCTGCGCATCGCCATCGCGCGGAAGCTGCGCGCCGCCGCTTCAGCGCGTGGGCAGGCTCAACCTGCCGCATAACGGGCGGTTGTTCGGGCGTTCGTCAGCGAGAGGCGTGAATTCCAACGAACGACGTGCGCGAGCCATGCCGGACGCGAACCGAGGCTGTTGCCGGCGCGAAGACGCCATCGCCGTGATATTCCGCGCTGAGGACATGTTCACCTTCATCGAGGGCTGACGTGATAAATGCCGCTTTTCCGGTTTGATCCAGCATTTGCTTCGCGAGCACTTTCTCTCCGGCCCTGAATGTGATGCTTCCAGCCGGACGGTCCGGCTGTGCGTTCACCGTGGCTGTCACCATCGTCAGCGGGCTCTGGATGCTGCTCTCCCGCAACACCGACAGCGTGACTGTCGGTGAAACCAGAACCACCTGGGTCAACGGAGCCGACACACTCGGCCTGGCGGAATAGTCGAGATGATCCGGAACACCGCTGTAATGCGCGCGGATGACATGCAGTCCCGGCTTCAGGGCGGATAGCACGATCGATGGCGACCCGGCATCCGCGATGCCCAGCAACCAGTGCTCCGTTTCATCGTAAAACCTGACCGTACCGGTTTCGATGCTGACGCCGCCGCGATGGACTGACGCCGTCAGCGTGACGCTGTCGCTGGTTCCGGCCGGGTTTGCCGACGACTGGAGCGTCGTGACGGTTGAGTAATGCCGGTCCTCGCCGGACCCATAGGTCAGCCGGACAAGAAGGATCGCGCTCAATGCCAGAATGATCGACGATTCCAGAATCGTCGCAAATGAAAGCGGGGAATTCGTCACGATCAGTCTCCTCAAGCGAGAAGTTGACCACCGAACCGAAAGCTCTCTTGAGGTGAGGCTATCAATTGCCGCGCGGCTGGCAACGCGCGTACCTCCGGGCAAAGTGACGCACCGCCGGATCGCAGGTGCAGCAATCCCCGACAACGCCAGCCGACTCACGGCAATGCCCGAGTCCTGCTCCGGGTGACTATCGCCGCCACTGCGCGATGATCTGACCGGTCTCGGCGATCTCGATCTGGATATCGAAGCGCCGCCGATAAAGGTCCGTCAGGGCGTCGTGACTCTCATCGGACGAACTGCAAACGGCGTCGGAGGCCAGGATCACCCGATAGCCGTGATCGACGGCGGCCATCACGGACGACAGCACGCAGACGTCGGTTTCCGAGCCGCTTACGACCAGCGTATCGCATTGCCGCGTGCGCAGTTCGGCATGCAGCCGGCCGTTGGCGAAAGCCGAATAGACCATCTTGTCGAGCACGCCCGCCGGCGGGACGAATTGCTGCAGCTCCGGCATCAGATCCAGCATGCACGGATCGAGCCTCTCGCGTGTCACATGCCGCCACTTCTCGTAATAGCGAACCCAGGTGCCCGGCAGGTCTGACGGGCGGTGCGGCGTGATGAAACGCGTGAAAATGGTCTGCTCCGGCGCATGACCGGCGAGCGCAACGGTGTTCGGAAGCACCCGCTCCATCCAGGGGGTCCGCCACGGCCCGTCGCGGGAGAACATCCGCTGCATGTCGACGCAGAGATGGACGGCGTGTGACGGCACCTCCCGCGTCAGTTCTCCCATTGCCGCCTCCTCTTGGTGTCCTGAATGATGCGGACTTGCCAACCTCCACACCAGAAAGGCCTCAGGCAAACGGCGATCACGCTCCGGAGTTCCGGCACGGAATTTGTCTGCCGTATGACAAATGGCTCCGACAAAATTCGGGCTCGCGCCGCAAAAATACGCTATATCGGCGGCAGCGTGTGCTGCACCAAGACCAATTCAGGCTATGCGGCACAGCAAAGGGGGACAATAGATGGCAGTCGATGGAAACTGGAATATCACCTTGAGCACGCCGCTGGGCGATCGCGACGCGACGCTGACGCTGGCGAGTTCAGGCAATACGCTGACCGGCAAACAGGCGGCGGACGGCAACGAAGCCGATATCGTCGACGGCACGGTGAACGGCAACGACGTTGCATGGAAAGCATCGATCACCGATCCGATGCCGCTGACGCTGGCCTTCAGCGGCAAGGTCGATGGCGATTCCATTTCCGGCGATGTCAGCATTGGCCCGATGGGCAGCTTCCCGTTCAAGGGATCGCGGGCGTAAGGGCGCGGCGCATTCAAGCGCCGATCACACAACATACTCAGGTGTCATGGCCGGGCTTGTCCCGGCCATCCTACGGACACCGTGCTTCGTGATCGGGACAAGCCCGGTGATGACAGAAGCGGGGCTTCAAACCCCCGGCATCCAGTTGCCGTGGAAGCCCTGCGGCACGCGGGCGGGAAGCATGATCCGCGCAACGGGCTTTGCATCCATCCGCTGGGCATCGAGGATCATCAGGTCGCTGGCGGCGCGGGCGCGGTCGTAGACAAAACCGATCAGCCAGCCATCGTCTTCGCCTGTCCCACCCTCACCCGGCACGTGAACGAATTCGCTCGCCATGCCCTTGTCGAACGTGTGCTGCGTGCTCTTGCCGGTCTTCAGGTCGTATTTGCGTAGCGAACTGTACGAACCCGTCGCGAGATTCCCGTCTCCTGCGTCGATCGTATAGACGATGTCGTGATGCATTCCGGCACGGTCGTCATTGACGCGCGGAAACTCGATCGACCTGTCATCCAGCGTCTGCTCCTGCGCCCGGGCCGCACCCGGTGCAATGCGCCAGCGACGAAGCACCGCCTTGTCGAAGGTCTTCGATGACGGCCCCCCGCGCCACAGTTCGTTGTACCACGCGACATCGATCACAATGGTGCCGTCCGCTTCCTCGAACGCGTTGGCGACGTGGAAAACATAACACGGCTCGATCTCGACCCAGCGCAAAGACTCGATGCCCGCACCACGCTTGAGGATTCCGAGCCGCGCGCCGTAGCTGTCGCTCCACGCGAACGGCATGGTGCCGCGCTGCGCCGCGGGCATGTCGAACACCACCGGCAGATCCATGAACACGACGTGCCCGGAGGTCATGGCGAAATCATGCACCATCGTCGGCGCACGGGTCGGCACCGGGATGCTGCGCATCAGCGTGCCGGTGGCATCGGCCGCATGATAGGTCAGGAACGGCGGCTGGAAGCCGTAGCCGAAGAAGTGCAGTTCGCCCGTGACCGGGCAGATCTTCGGATGCGCGGTGAACGGCGTGTCGAGCTTGCCGTCGTAGTCGTAGGAGCCAACCGTCTCGAGTTCCCGGTTCATCACCACCGGCAGCGCGCTCTCGACCAGCGCCATGATTTTTCCGGCATGGGCCATGACGTTGGTGTTGGCAACACCGGAGCGAATGTCGGGCATGCCCGGCTTTCGCGGCGCGCCGTTGAAACGCGGGGTACGGACCCAGCGGTTGCGGTACCACTCGGCGCGGCCGGCCTTCAGCGACACCCCATGCAGCATGCCGTCGCCGAGAAACCAATGACCGCTATGGCCTTCACGCGGATTAGCGCCATTGCGCGCATAAAGCCCGTTCAGTTCGGGCGGAATGCTGCCCTCTACCGGCAGATCGAACGCGGTCACTTCCTCATGAACCGGTGCGAGATTGCCCTTCTCCCAGAACGGCTCTCTCTCGGCGGCGGTGTCCAGCTGGCTCATTGCGACGTCCTCCCGGCTTTTTTGGTTTGAAGTAAACAGTGCATACTTTACGGCCCGGCCGCGGCAATGTAAACAGCAGTTACATGAAGGCGGTCAAAAAAGAGAGCTATCACCACGGCGACCTGCGCAGCGCGCTGGTGGCGCTGGCGCTGGAGCGCGTTCGCAAGAGCGGCGCGGAGAGTTTCAGCCTGCGCGAAGCCGCACGCGATGCCGGCGTCACATCGGGCGCGGCCTACAAGCATTTCGCGGACAAGGATCAGTTGCTGGCGGCGGTCGCGGCCGAGGCGCTGACGCTGCTCGCCCATCGCTCGCAGAAGGCGACCTCGGGGCTGAAGGGCAAGGACCGCCTGCACGCTTCGGCGATGGCCTATATCGATTTCGCTGCTGCGGAGCCGCGATTGTTCCGTCTCGCCTTCAGCCGCTTCGGATCGGACAGCAAAATCGAAAAGGACGGCGTCCCCAGCGCGTTCGCGCAGTTACGCCTTGCGGTCACCGAACTTCAGACCGAACCCGCCAGGCCTGCCGATCCGGATGTGCTCGCGCTGGCCTGGGCCGTCGCACACGGCATCGCCTCGCTTATCAGCGACGGCATGTGGAAGAAGAACGACCCGCGCGTCGAGGCGGCGCTGCGCCTGTCGTTCAAGGGCATCGCGCCGCAGAAATAGCGCGCATCACTTCTTGCAGATCGCCTCGGCCCGCTTGTTGTACTCCGCGATGCCGGTGTCGATCGCGCTGACGTTCTGCGCGCGATTGGAGCCGGTGGAGCAGCGCTCGATCACGCCGCGCTGCGCCGTCAGCGCGCCGATGTAACGGCGATAGGCAGCGCATCTGGCGGCATCGCTTCCATCGTCGGGAATTTTCTCGATGGCGGCGCGCGTCCGGCGCACGTTCTGATCGGCAGCTGCATGATCCTCGCGGCAGTCCGCAACGGCGCTGCTCACGCCGATCATCAATACCGGCACCGCAACGAATACAGCTAACAGGCGCGATTGACGCATGCCAACAATCTCCCTTCGGGTCACGCTAACGCACAAACATCTTATCCGACAAGCGTTCAATCGCTTCGCGGCGATCGTGGTTGAACGATCCGCTTGAAGGATGAAGCCATCGCGTTTCGAAACGCGAATTCGTTTGCACGCGCGAGAATTCTCACGCCGCGTTTTTGATGCCGTATTCAGCGAATTTCAGCTTTGAATGAGCTCATACACGCTTGTGTTTGCAGCATGGTATGAAAGTACTCCAACAACATCAGTGCTGCGGGGTTTATCTTCGTTGCTGTTTCTGTAATAAGCGGCGCGTTCTTGCGAAGATGATGATTTTTGAATTCGCAGATAGAAAAGAATTCGCGGGTCAAAAGGAAAGGGGTGCCGATGCTGAAGGAAATGGGAACAGAGTTCTCTCGGATCAATCAGGCGAAGGCGATCTTCGACGACATTTACGTAGAGAAAGATCCTCGGTCCTATTTTTCCGCTCTCGGCGATCTCGATTACATGATTACGGATGTCGCCGAGCCTGTCGTGCGGCAGATCCTCGCCGCGAAAGCCGCTGTAACCGGCGCCAAACCGGTCGTGCTCGATGTCGGCTGCTCATATGGCATCAACGCCGCGGTGCATCGCTTTCCGTTGACGTTCGGCGGTCTGCGCCATCGCTACGCCCGGCGCGAGATGAAGGCGCTCAGTTCCGAAGAACTGGTGCACCTCGATCGCAATTTCTATTCCGCGTGGCCCGATGTTGGCCTGGCGCGGTTCATCGGCCTCGATATTTCGGCACCGGCAGTTCGCTATGCGACGGACGTCGGCCTTCTCGATCAGGGTATCGTTGCCGATCTTGAAAATGATGCGCTCTCTGCGAACGACGCGCGCATCGTCCGTGACGCCGATGTCATCATGTCGACGGGCTGCATTGGCTATGTGACGGAGAAGACATTCGGCAAGATTCTCGACGCGACGGAGACGACTCCATGGATCATCTCCTTCGTGCTGCGGATGTTTCCCATTGATTCACTCGCAGCGGCGTTCGCGCAGCGCGGGCTTGTGACCGAACGGCTCACCGGCGTGACCTTCATCCAGCGCCGCTTCCGCGATGCCGAGGAATTCGAGAACACGCTCGCGACCCTCGCGAAGCTTGGAGTCGATTCAACCGGCCTCGAATCGGAAGGCCTGTTCCACGCCGATCTGATCCTGTCTCGTCCCGAGGCGGATGCGCGCGCCGTTCCGCTGGAGAACATCGTGACCGTCGCCAGCGGACGAGGACGCCCGATCGCTCCCCGCTATGTCCACGTTGAAAGCAACGATGGTTTGCAGGTGACGCTGGAGCCATAATTCCATCAACGCGAAGCAATCATGGCCGGAGCATGCGTGCCCCGGCCATTGTCGTTGAGAAAGTCGAAACGTATTTCGTTTGCGCGAATGGCGTAAACGCCACGCGCGCTACCCCAGATTCAGTTCCTTGAAGAAGTCGTTGCCCTTGTCATCCATGATGATGAAAGCCGGGAAATTCTCGACCTCGATGCGCCAGATCGCTTCCATGCCGAGTTCGGGATACTCGATAACCTCGACCTTCTTGATGCAGTGCTCGGCAAGATTCGCCGCCGAACCGCCGATCGAGCCGAGATAGAACCCGCCGTACGTCTTGCACGCGTCGCGCACCTGCGCCGAGCGGTTGCCCTTCGCCAGCATCACCATCGAACCGCCCGCCGCCTGGAACTGATCGACGAACGAGTCCATGCGTCCCGCCGTGGTCGGGCCGAACGAACCGGATGCGTAGCCTTCCGGCGTCTTGGCGGGACCGGCGTAGTAGATCGGATGGTTCTTGAAGTAATCCGGCAGCGGCTCGCCCTTCTCCAGGCGCTCGCGCAGTTTCGCATGCGCGCTATCGCGCGCCACGATCATGGTGCCGGTGAGCGACAGCCGCGTTTTGGTCGGATACTGCGACAGCGTTGAGAGAATATCCTTCATCGGCTGGTTGAGATCGATCTGCACCACCTCGCCGCCGAGGGTTGCCTCGACCTCCGGCAGATACTTCGCCGGATTATGCTCCAGCTCTTCCAGATACACGCCGTCCTTGGTGATCTTGCCCAGCACCTGACGGTCCGCCGAACACGACACACCAAGCCCGATGGGGAGCGACGCGCCGTGACGCGGCAGGCGGATCACGCGCACGTCGTGGCAGAAATACTTGCCGCCGAACTGCGCGCCGACGCCGAGCGACTGCGTCATCTTGAGGATTTCCTGCTCCATCTCGAGATCGCGGAACGCGTTTCCGTC
>JAGVII010000245.1 GCA_020056155.1 Afipia sp. | reverse complement strand
TCGCCACCGAGTCCGAAAGGTCCACCCGGAATCCAGTACCGGATTGGCGCCACCTGGGCCTGAGCGGCAGGCGCCGTCAGATACAGCACGGCAGCGAGGGCAAGCCCCCGTTTGGCTGCGACTCGATATTTCGGAGTATCCATCATCGCACGCATTATATCGTTGTGGTGAGCCCAAGCACAGCCGGTTCAGCACAAATTATGCCGGGCCTGACCGTATGTCCGAAAACCGCGTTAGCTATAAAATGTGGCCTTGGCAAACAGCGCGGCAACAACAAGTGCGAGTTGTCCCGCCAGCATGTACGGATCTTCTGTTGCTCAGGTCCCGCAAAGGAACCGGTTCCAGAGATTATCCGCTTTCCGGGACTGAGCGGTGAAATCGCCTGCCTCATCGAGCCTCTTGCATTTTTGTTGCGAACGCGGTCGGTTCGGGCCGAACGAGGACAACAGATGCGCGGCAGCATTGAAGACAAGGCTTTCCTGATCCTGATCGTCGTGGTCTCGCTGGCCTTTGCCTGGATTCTCAGGTCGTTCTACGGGGCGATCCTCTGGGGCGTCGTCATCGCCATCCTGTTCGCGCCGCTGTACCGGTGGCTGCTTCGGAAAATGCCGCAGCGGCCCTCGTTGGCGGCGCTGGCGATGGTCGTGCTGGTTGTCATGATCGTTATCCTGCCGCTGACGCTGATTGCCGCATCGCTGACGCAGCAGGCGGCGGCCGTGTTCGCGAAGGTGCAGTCCGGCGAACTCGATTTCGTCAAGCTGTTTCAGCAGATCCTCAGTGCGTTGCCGCAATGGGTGACGGGCATACTCGACAGATTTGGCGTCGCCAGTCTCGGTGGGATGCAGGAGAAGATATCAGCCGGGTTGCTCAAGGGCAGCCAGCAGATCGCGACCCAGGCGCTGAACATCGGCCAGAGCACGTTCGAATTCATCGTCAGCGTGGCGATCATGCTGTACCTGCTGTTCTTCCTGTTCCGCGACGGCGCCGCGCTGTCGCGGCGGGTCAAGGACAACATCCCGTTGCACGCCGGGTTGCGCGATGCGCTGCTGGAGAAATTCACCGTCGTGATCCGCGCCACGGTGAAGGGCAGTCTTCTGGTGGCCCTGGTGCAGGGCGCACTCGGCGGACTGATCTTCTGGTTTCTCGGTATCAACGCGGCGCTGCTGTGGGCGGTGCTGATGGCATTTCTGTCGCTGCTGCCCGCCATCGGCTCCGGGCTGGTCTGGCTGCCGGTCGCGCTCTATCTCATGGCCACAGGATCGTTTCTTTCTGGCGCGATCCTGATCGCCTACGGCGTTCTGGTCATCGGGCTGGTCGATAACGTGCTGCGCCCGATACTGGTGGGCAAGGACACCAAGCTGCCCGACTATGTGGTGCTGATCTCGACGCTCGGCGGCATCGAAGTCTTCGGGCTCAATGGCTTCGTCATCGGTCCGGTGATCGCCGCCATGTTCATCGCGGCATGGGATATCTTTTCGATCTCGCGGAAGGCCGATCAGGCCGGAGCAGGTTGATAGCCTGCCGACGCCTAGGCCGGGCCCTGCGGGATATCCGCGAACCGCGTCAGCCATGCCACCGGACCGATGCTTGCCGCCACGATCAGAAGCGCTGCGAACGCGCCGTCCTCGAAGCTGCCGCGGCTGGCATATTGATAGATCGAGGTCGCCAGCGTTTCGACATTGAGCGGACGCAGCAGCAGCGTCGCCGGCAATTCCTTCAGGCAATCGACGAACACCACGATGGCCGCGCCCAGCAACGCCGGACGCAACAGCGGCAGGTGGATCCGCCGCATCGCCGTGATCTGTCCGGCGCCTGCGCTGCGGGCGCTGTCGTCGTAGTCGAATGGAATACGCTCAAAACCGGCTCGCAGAAACCCGGTCGGCACCGCGAGAAAGCGGATCACATACGCGGTCACCACGGCGGCGCCCGATCCCATCAGCACAAGGCCGGGCAGGGCGAGTCCGAGCTTTGAGGCGAGCGTGTTCAGCGCGTTGTCGACCGCCAGCACCGGCGTCAGCAGGCCGAGCGCCAGCACCAGTCCTGGCAGCGCGTAGCCGGTCTGTGCGATATTGGCCGAGAACGTATGCCATGCGCCCGGACGCCAGCGCGTGGCAAGGATCGTGGCCAGCCCCAGACCGAGCGCGGCCAGCGTCGCGAGCGCGGCAAAGATCACCGAATTGAACGCATCGCGCCAGACCGCCATATCTATCGTCACCGACGCGCGATGCACGCTCTGATACAACAGGAACAGCAACGGCACGATGAACCCGAGCAGCACGGGGAGGGCGCATGCGGCGAACGCCATCCAGCCCCTGATTCCGTTGAAGGGCGTGCGCTGTGTCAGCCGCGGACTCTCCGACGAGAACTCGGTCACGACGTTGCGGCGGCCATAGCGCTCCAGTGCGATCAGTCCGCCGACGATCACCAGCACCAGACATGACAGTTGCGCCGCGCCCGCGAGGCTGCCGCGGTTGAGCCATGTGGTGAAGATCGAGACGGTGAGCGTGCGCACGCCGAGATACTCGCTGGCGCCGATGTCGTTCAGCGTCTCCAGCGCGACAAGCGCGAGGCCGACGGCCAGCGCAGGGCGCGCCATCGGCAGCGAGATGCGCAAGAAGATATTCCAGCGGCCCGCGCCGAGCGTTCGCGCGGCTTCCGCGAATTCGGCGCTCTGCAACTGGAATGTCGCGCGTGCCGAAAGATAGACATACGGATAGAGCACGATGCCGATGATGAAGATCGCGCCCGGCAGCGAGCGCAGACCGGGCAGCAGCGCCAGCGCGTCACGCGTGGGAAGCCACAGCGTCAGCGTGCGATGGACGAGGCCGAGCGGTTCAAACAGGTCGACGTAGACATATGCCGCGATGTAGGTCGGGATCGCCAGCGGCAGCGGCAGCAGCCAGAGCAGCAGTCCGCGGCCGGGAAAATCATGCGATGACACCAGCCACGCGGTGCCGGCGCCTGTGAGCAGCGCGACCGCTCCGACGCCGATCAGCAGCGCCGCCGTGTCGCGTAGCGCCAGCGGCAGAACGTAGTCGATCAGATGCGACCAGAGACCGGGCGCGGGCTGCGCCGCGATCACCACAATCGCGAGCACCGGCAGCGCCACCAGCGCGGCGGTAATGACCGCCAGCGCCGAGACGGCGGGTTCGGCGATGCGGGTGGTCACGCGGGACTGGCTTTGCGAGATAAAAGTCGAATCGCGAGGCATGCGTGATCTGCTTTCTCCCGCCTTGGGAGGGAGAAGTGGAGAGGGGGGTGGATGAGGCGAGTGCGGCCTACCTCCCACCCTGCCCCTCCCCCGCAAGGGGGGAGGGAACGATGAACACGCAACATCGTCATAGAGATTACCGGCAGACTACATCAATTATCGAATCCGACCTTGTCGACCAGCGTCGAGGCCGCCTTGCGGCTGGTTGCGATCTTCGCAATCGGCAGGGTGTCGGCATTCAGTTTGCCGTAGCCGGCGATGGTCGGATGGATCGCGACGCCCGCGCGCACCGGATACTCATAGTTGGCGTCGGCGTAGATCTTCTGGGCCTGCTCGCCGGCAAGCCACTCGATCAGCTTGATTGCGTTGGCGCGGTTAGGTGCGTTCTTGACCAGCAGCAGACCGGACAGGTTCACATGGGTGCCTTTGCCCGCGAAGGTCGGCAGGATTACCTTGGTGGCTTCCGCCCATGGCTTCTTGGCCGGATCCTTGTCCATCATCAGCGCCCAGTAATAGGTGTTGCCGATGCCGAGGTCGCATTTGCCGGCGGCCACGTCGCGCGCGGTCTCACGGTCGCCGCCCGATGGCTTCTGCGCAAGGTTGGCCTTGACGCCGCGCAGCCATTCCTCGGCT
>JAGVII010000525.1 GCA_020056155.1 Afipia sp. | reverse complement strand
TCCCCTCGCCCAAAATCGCCGCAATGGAGCGCCGCAAGGCGATGCGCTTCCGGAACACCATCGCCTCGCCCGCGATGCCGGAAGCGACACAAGACCAAGGTGCGCCTCGCGGCGCTCCATGCCCCTCGTGTTTTGACAGGGGCGCGATTGAAACCGCAACTCGCGCCTGGCGCGAGAACGAATGCGCGTGCGTGAATGAACGTGGCTGTTTGAAAATCGAATCGGAAGTCGAAGTGACGCACACTGTCGCATCACACTCGATCGTCGTCCCCGCGAAGGCGGTGACCCATATTCCCTAGGCTTTCGATCGAGGGAAATGCTGAGGCAGTCTTCTCGCAATCACCACTACGTTCGGTGGTTATGGGTCCCCGCCTTCGCGGGGACGACGTAGTGAGATTGTTCGTGAGGATGACGTGGAGAAAGTCTTCGCCGAGACGGTCGGAGAGATCATTCGTAAGAATGACGTGAAAACAATTCTCGCCGAGACGGCTGCGTGAGCGTTCGCTTAAGACCTCAGCGCGGCGTATCCGCGAACGCCGCGAGAATTCGGGCCCACGAGCGGATGCCCTTGTGGAAGCTCTTGAGGTCGTACTTCTCGTTCGGCGAATGGATGTTGTCGTCTTCGAGACCGAAGCCGATCAACACCGTGTCAAGCCCCAGCGTTTTCTTGAAATCCGCGACAATCGGAATCGATGCGCCTGATCCAATCAGCAGCGCGTCCCTGCCCCATTCATCGGTCAGCGCGCGCTTCGCCGCCGTCAGCGGCTTCATGCCCCAGTCCAGCGCGATGGCCGGCGCACCGGCGTGATCGATGAACTCGGCGGTGCAGTCCGCGGGCAGACGCGCGGTGACGAAATCGCGGAAAGCTTTCCGGATTTTTTCCGGGTCCTGCCCCTCCACCAGGCGGAACGACACTTTCGCCGATGCATGCGCAGGGATGACAGTCTTGGAGCCTTCGCCGGTATATCCACCAACGATTCCATTGATGTCGCAGGCCGGACGCGACGACACCTGCTCGATCAACAGCCGGTCCTTTTCGCCGGCGGGAACCGACAGGCCGATCGGCTTCAGGAAAGTTTCCGGTGAGAGATTGAGATTCTTCCACTGCGCCAGAATGTCGGGCGGCAGATCCTTCACCCCGTCGTAGAAACCCGGAATGGTGATGTGACCGTTCTCGTCATGCAGGTTTCCCAGAATCCGCGTCAACACGCGGATCGGGTTCTGCGCTCCGCCGCCGAAGATTCCCGAATGCAGATCGCGGTTCGCCGCCTTGATCTTCACCTCATCATAGACGAGGCCGCGCAGCGAGGTCGTGATTGCGGGCGTGTTCTGGTCCCACATGCCGGTGTCGCAGACCAGCACGAAGTCGGCGGCGAGGTCCTTCTTGTGCTTGTCGAGGAAGGGGCCGAAATTCTTCGAGCCGATTTCCTCTTCGCCTTCGATCAGGATGGTTACGTTCAGCGGCAGCGATCCGGTGACGTTCTTCCAGGCCCGGCAGGCCTCGACAAAGGTCATCAGCTGGCCCTTGTCGTCCTCGGCGCCGCGCGCGACGATGATCTTACGGCCATCGGCGTGATCGGCGACGACGGGCTCGAACGGCGGCCGATGCCACAGGTCGAGCGGATCGACCGGCTGCACGTCGTAATGGCCATAGAACAGCACATGCGCGCCCGCGCTGCCGTTGCTCTTGCCGACGATGGCCGGATGACCGGCGGTCGGGCGCACATCGGTCGCAAATCCGATGGAGGCGATGTCGGCCGCGAGATGATCCGCAGCCTTTTTGCAATCGTCCGTAAAGGCGGGATCGGCCGAAATCGACTTGATCCGGAGCAGCGTGAACAGCCGCTCGAGGCTGTTGTCGAAATCCTTGTCGATATGATCGAGAACGGCGGCGAGTTGGGGCGTGGCGGACATATCTTGTTCTTCCCTGAGACCGGAGATAGCGGATGGCGCAATGGCTATCGCCGCAGCAGCCCGCCAAGCGCCCCGCGCACGATGGAGCGGCCGATCGATCCGCCGAGCGAACCCGCCACCGATTTACCGAGGCTGGCCGCGACATTGCCGACAACCTTGTTCGTGACCGAGCGCGTGACGTCGCGCGCGATGACCTGCCCGGTCGACAGCCTTTGACCGCGCGGCCGCGTCGTCCCGAAAATGGACCCAACGATCGAGCCGAGCTGGCCCAGAACTCCGCCTTCAGAACTTCCTTCTGCGGCGGGGGCTGCGGTCTGGGCGAGGCGCTCGCGCAGCATCTCGAAGGCAGAGTCGGAATCGATGGTGGTGTCGTATTTGCCCCTCACCGGGCTCGCCGCCATGATGGCCTTGCGCTCCTCCGGCGTAATCGGTCCCATCCTGGCGGTCGGCGGACGGATCATGACGCGCTCGACCATGGCCGGCGTGCCGTTGCCTTCCAGGAAAGACACCAGCGCCTCGCCCTTGCCCAGTTCGGTGATGACCTGCGCGGTATCGAGATCGGGATTCGGCCTGAAGGTCTGCGCGGCGGCCTGCACCGCCTTCTGGTCGCGCGGGGTGAACGCGCGCAGCGCATGCTGGACGCGGTTGCCAAGCTGGGCAAGAACGCGATCCGGAACATC
>JAGVII010000581.1 GCA_020056155.1 Afipia sp. | reverse complement strand
GCGACCCATGGATCTGGGCATTAGCGATGCCCCGCTTTTTCTTGGTCCATTATTGATCAACCGCGCTTACGCTTTTGGAGCGGTGGTCGCAATTGCGATGTTCGGTTTTTTCGTGATGTTCTTCCGGACCCGGATGGGTGTGGTTTTGCGTGCGATTTCCGATGATTATACGGCGGCCTGGTCGGTCGGCATTTCGGTCGAGCGCGGCGTCGCGCTGTCTTGGGCCATGTCGGCGGTGGTCGCGACGATTGCCGGTGTGCTCTGGAGTTCGGTACAGGGCGTCGATCAATCGCTCGCGCAACTGCTGCTCAAGGGCGTGACCGTAGCCGTTTTGGGCGGACTGGACAGTATAGGAGGCGCGTTGCTCGCCGGCGTCCTGCTCGGCGTCGTCGAGGGAATTGCATCCAGCGTTCTCGATCCCCTGTTGGGTGGCGCGAGTCGCGATCTTGTCGATGCGGCAATGCTGATCCTGACCATCTTGATCCGACCGCACGGACTTTTCGGTCGCCACGACATCGAGAGGGTCTAGGATCATGCTATTCCGTCAAGCCGGGATTTTTCATACGGATTACAGCGCCGACCGCGCACTGTTTCCGATCCCCGCCGATCGATGGATGATTGGTATTCTGCTATTGCTGGCGCTGGCCGCGCCGATCTACATGAACACGCTTTATCTCAGCAGTTACTTGCTGCCTTGGCTTGTCTGGACTGCGGGCGCGCTCGGTCTCAATTTGATCCTCGGATGGGCGGGGCAATTTCATTTGGGCTACGCAGCGGTGATGGGAATCGGCGCCTACGCCGCGGTTCATGCCACAAGGGCGGGCATACCGTGGGAGATTGCCATCGTCCTCGCGGGAATAACAGCAGCGGTTATCGGAAGTGTGTTCGCTTTTGCCGCACTGCGCGTGAAAGGCCTGTATCTGGCGCTCAGCACGCTCGCCTTGCAGTTCGTGATGGACTGGACGATTTCGCACGTACCCGCGATCAGCGGCGGCACACAGGCCACGTTGCAGGCACCTGACATCCGCCTGCTGGGCTGGGCTGTCACCTCCGATGCAGGACTCTATTACGTCGCCCTCGTCTGGTGCGTGCTGGTTACGTCCTTCATGCTCAATCTGCGGCGCACCGCGCTCGGCCGCGCTCTGGTCGCTGTTCGGGAGAAAGATTACGCAGCCGCGGTCATCGGCGTGAACAGCTTCTACTTCAAACTGGTGGCGTTCGCGACATCCTCGTTCATCGGTGGCGTGAGCGGAGCCATCCTGATCGGTACATTTTACCATGCCGTAACCCCCGAGCAGTTTTCCGTCGACGTCTCAATTCAGGCGTTGGCGATGGTCATCGTGGGCGGGCTGGGCAGCATCATCGGCAGTTATTTCGGCGCCGCGTTCATTCTGCTGATGCCGGGCGTTATGAACAGTTTCATCTCCTGGGCGGCAACCAAGTTCGGGTTCTCGCTGGGTATCGAAACTCTGGCTCATCTACCCCAAGCTTTCTATGGCGCGCTTATTATCGGGTTTCTCCTGATTGAACCGCTGGGGCTTGGGAAGATCTACAACAACATTCGGGACTATCTTCTGGTATGGCCTTTCGGCTACACGAAGAAATAGCGGGAAGCACGAACGCCATGAATGCACCCATTGCCGCTAAGATACTGTCCCTCAACAATATTGAGGTCGTCTACGACCACGTTTCGCTTGCGATCAAAGGTGTTTCGATCGATGTGCCCGAGGGCGGAATGGTGGCCCTGCTCGGCGCCAATGGCGCGGGAAAGAGTACGACGCTGAAATCGATCAGCGGTTTGCTCACGGCCGAGCGGGGCGAGGTGCGGCGGGGCGAATTGCAGTTCCGCGGCCAAAGCCTTGGCGGCCTGATGCCGCAGGACCGCGTCAAGCTGGGGATCGCCCACGTGCTCGAAGGGCGTCGGGTGTTCGAACATCTCACGCCCGACGAAAACTTGATCGCGGCTTCGGCGTTGCATAGCCGCCAGGACATGAACCGCAACAAGGACCGGGTTTACAGTTATTTCCCACGTCTGCACGAGCGCCGGACCGTCGCGTCGGGTTATCTCTCCGGCGGCGAACAGCAAATGCTCGCAATCGGCCGTGCTCTGATGACCCAGCCAAAACTATTGATGCTCGACGAACCCAGCCTGGGACTGGCTCCTTTTCTCGTGGCTGAGATCTTCCAGATCCTCGGCCGCATCAACCGCGATGAAGGACTTTCGATATTGCTGGTTGAGCAGAACGCCATTGCCGCGCTCGAAATTGTCTCCCACGGCTATCTGATCGAAAGCGGTCGCATCGTGATGCACGACAGTGCGGCTGCATTGAAGAAAAATCCCGACATTCAGGAATTTTACCTGGGAGGCGCGCAAAACAAGAATTTTCGTGACATCAAACATTATAGCCGGCGGAAACGTTGGCTGACCTGACGATCACCAGATGTGCGTCGTTCGATAAAGCTGGGATGATTAAGAATTTCCTGAGTTCGCTCAGTCAACCAAGGAAGGATCGCTAAAATGAGATTACTATCTATACTAGGCGGACTAGCGTTGGCGCTGCTCAACGTCGTGCCGGCAGCCGCGGCCGATCCTGTGCGCTTCGCACTGTGCTATGACCTGAGCAAGGCCTATACGTTCGTCACGCCGCAGATTGCCCAAGCTGTGCGCGACTATGCCGACCTTCTCAATGCGAAGGGAGGTCTCGAAGGCCATCCGATCGAAATTATCGTGCAGGACCACGGCAACGAGCCGCAGCGCGGCATCGAATGCTACGAACGCTTGAAGCGCGAAGGCGTGATGGTGTTCGACATGTTGTCGACGCCGGTATCGCGCGCGGTCCTTCCGCGCATTATGAAGGATGGCAACATCCTGATCCAGTCACTGGTCGGTCGAGGGGATGCGGTCGATGGCAACGTGTTCAAATGGGTATTTCCGATCGGGCCGACCTACTGGGGTCAGGCCGCCAATGACATTGAATACATCAAACAAAAGTCCGGCGGAAATCTGAAGGGCGTCAAGGTCGCGTTCTTTTATATCGATTATCCGTTCGGACAGGAACCGATCGGTATTCTGAAGACGCTGGCGCAGAAGGAGGGTTTCGAGTTGCAGCTCGTGCCGTATCCGCTGCCGGGCAACGATCAGGCCTCGGCATGGACGCAGATCCGTCGTCTTAACCCCGACTGGATTGTGAGCTGGAGCCTGTCGAATATGCATGTGATCGCATCGCGCGAGATGAAGCGCAATGGGATCTCGATTGAAAAGTATATCGCTGTTAATTGGCTCAACGAGGTCGATATCAAGAATAT
>JAGVII010000314.1 GCA_020056155.1 Afipia sp. | reverse complement strand
GCGCAACTATCCCGGCGCGATCCTGATCGTGACCCATGACCGCTACTTCCTCGACAACGTGACGAGCTGGATTCTCGAACTCGACCGCGGCAAGGGCATCCCTTACGAGGGCAACTACTCGGCGTGGCTGCAGCAGAAGCAGAAGCGTCTCGCGCAGGAAGGCCGCGAAGACGTGGCGCACCAGAAGACGCTGGAACGCGAGCAGGAGTGGATCGCATCCTCGCCCAAGGCGCGTCAGGCCAAATCCAAGGCGCGTTACCAGCGCTACGAGGAGCTGCTCAAGCAGGCCAGCGAGAAGCAGACCCAGACGGCGCAGATCACCATTCCCGTCGCCGAGCGGCTCGGCAACAACGTGGTGGACTTCGAGGGCCTCTCGAAAGGCTTCAACGATCGCCTGCTGATCGACAACCTGACCTTCAAGCTGCCGCCGGGCGGCATCGTCGGCGTGATCGGCGCCAACGGCGCGGGCAAGACCACGCTGTTCAAGATGATCACCAAGCAGGAGACGCCGGACGCCGGCACCATCACGGTGGGCGAGTCCGTGCATCTCGGCTACGTCGATCAGTCGCGCGACGCGCTCGACGGCAAGAAGACCGTGTGGGAGGAAATCTCCGGCGGCAACGACCAGATCCTGCTCGGCAAGCGCGAGGTGAATTCCCGCGGCTACTGTTCGTCGTTCAACTTCAAGGGCGCGGACCAGCAGAAGAAGGTCGGCGCGCTGTCGGGCGGCGAACGCAACCGCGTCCATCTCGCCAAGATGCTGAAGTCCGGCGCCAACGTGCTGCTGCTCGACGAGCCGACCAACGATCTCGACGTCGATACGCTGCGCGCGCTGGAAGAGGCGCTGGAGGATTTCGCCGGCTGCGCCGTCATCATCAGCCATGACCGCTGGTTCCTGGATCGTATTGCCACGCACATGCTCGCCTTCGAAGGCGACAGCCATGTCGAATGGTTCGAGGGCAACTTCCAGGACTACGAGAAGGACAAGATGCGCCGTCTCGGCCAGGACTCGGTGATCCCGCATCGCGTGAAGTACAAGAAGCTGACGCGGTAGGGAGATGCCTTGAGGTGATCAGGGATGTGTCACGGACTTCAGTTTGTCCGTGACATCGCTCACACCGGGAAGAGCCCAGATCGCATCGAGAAGAAAAAATCTGCGAGCGTTTACATGTGCTGAATGAGTTGCCTTATCCCTGACAATGTGGACCGGAATCAGCGCAGCGCGTTGTACGTCGAACTGTTCGTTCAGGAGAACAGCGGCAAGAACATCGAACGGGTCTTTATCCAAATTCCTGATCGCGGATAACATGCGCGACGGATTTCTTCCCGTTAGGCGACGGCATTTGATCTGGATGCGCTGACCGCTAGAATCTCTGGCGTCATATCCTGCTTGCGCGTTGCCCTCAAGGGTCCAGCTAAACGCTTTGGCGAAAAGCCACTCAGCATAGTCTCCTGAAGGATTGTTACTGCTTCGCACTATAAGCCGCCGTCGCAATTCCTCTGAAATCTGGCTGCTTAACTTCAGCAAATCTGGCACGGAAAGTTGCGTTAGATCTAACATCACCCCACCTTCTCACTCAGCCACATCTTGATCAGCGATTGATAGGGCACGTCGCGCTTGTTCGCCTCAATCTTGATCCGGTCGAGCGTGCCTTGTGGCAGGCGCAACGAGATCGTCGTCGTTGAGAGTTTAAGGTTCGGAAAGCTCACGCGCTTCGCCTTGCTCAGATCGAAATAATCGGCTGTGTCGTGCGATTCCCAGAAGGCACGCTCTGCGGCTTCGTTGGCGAACTTGGGTACTTGTTTAAGTTTCTTCGGCATAGCGGTTGCGCTCCCTCGCGCTCATCGGGCGTACTGAAATAATACGTAGCAGCGTTGCGTCCTGTCTCAGGGTAAAGGCTATCTGCAGCAGGCGACCCGCGTGGGTCTTTCCATAAGCGTGGTATCGCTCCTCGGTGATGCTGTGTTCGGCGTCGTCCAGCAATAGAAGCGGCCGATTAACGAACACCTGTTCTGCTTCGGCTTGGCTTACGCCGTGCTTATCCGCGCTTTTGCGGCTATTGCCGTCATCCCAGTCAAATCCGGCGATGTGGGACAGGTCAATCATTGCTGTATATTACAGCAATATACATCAATTTGCAATCCGGCGGCCTTTCCTTTATGCATCGAGAGTAGAGGCAGAGGTTGAGGCGAGTGGCGGACTGGCACGCTAAGCAGAATCTGAAATTTGGACGGATAAGCGGTGGGCGCGGTCTGCGGAAGCACGCCTTTGCAACCAGGCCGGGACAGGCGACCGTCTCCCTCATTCAACCGAATGACTGACGCGGTGAATGCTCCGCTGAACAGCGACCTCGATGAGCAGGAGCGGGCGCTCCTGGCCATGGATGTCGCCTGGGTTCAGTGGCGCTCGGCATTCCGGCAGAAACTTGTCGCCGGCGGCGACCGGCCGGTGCGCAGCATTTTCGAAGCGGACATGATTTTCGCCATCGTCGCGCACCACGCACTGAAAGGGCGGCCGGTCACGCTCAAGGAGTTGGCGACCTATTTCGGATCGATCGCCACCGAGGCGACGATCTCCCGGCATATCGACGACATGGTGACGAACGGTCTGGTCGAGCGCCGCCTCGACGGGAAAGACCGCCGCCGCATGTTCCTGATCCCGACACGGCGGCTCGAAGGCATCGGCCATCAGTTCGAACAGGCGCGGCTGCGCATCATGCGCGAGCACGGCTTTGTCTGGAACGGCGGCAACAGGGCGGAGTAGCTTCGTGGGGAACGACAACAAGTCACTGACAGCCGGGGAAATCAGCGCATCCGCGCCGGTCACTTTCAACCTCGACGAATGCACGATGGATGCGCAGGAGCGCGCCGTGGTCGCCATCGATCTTGCTTACGTTCAGTGGCGCGCGGACTTCCGCCGCACGGTGGTCGCCTCCGGC
>JAGVII010000865.1 GCA_020056155.1 Afipia sp. | reverse complement strand
CGCACCACCGCCGAATGGCTGGAGCGCCTCGATGCGGCTGATGTGCCGTGTGCGCCGATCCTGCGCCGGGGTGAAATCATCGGCAACGATCAGGTGGTGGCCCGTGGCTTGATTGAGGAGTTCGAGCAGCCGACAGTTGGCCGCGTGCGTCAGCCGAAGCCCGCGGCGATCTTCGAGGTCAACAAGGCGGCCATCGGCGGTCCGGCGCCTCGCGTCGGCGAACACTCACGCTCGGTGTTGCGCGACCTCGGCTATAACGATAGCGCCATCGATGCGATGGTCGCCAACAAGGCTGTGCGCATCGCGAGTTGATGCGGGGCCGGGATCAGCGACGTAGCTTGTCGAGGGTGATCGGCAGGTCGCGCACCCGCTTTCCCGTCGCGTGATAGATCGCATTGGCAATCGCTGCCGGTACGCCGACGATGCCGATTTCGCCCAATCCCTTGATGCCCATGGGGTTGACGATATCGTCCTGCTCATCGACGAAGATGACTTTGATGTCGTGCACGTCGGCGTTCACCGGGACATGATACTCGGCAATGTTGGCGTTCATGATGCGGCCGAAATTGTGGTCGATCAGCGTTTCCTCGTGCAGTGCAACTCCCATGCCCCAGACCACACCGCCCATGACCTGACTGTGCGCGGTCTTGGCGTTCATGATGCGGCCAGCCGCCACCGCGCTGACAATGCGCGTCACGCGAATAACGCCCATCTGCTCATCTACTTTCACCTCGGCAAAGATCGCCGAATGCGTGTTGTGAGCATGTTTTCCGTCATTCTTGAAGGTCGTATGTTTTTCCTGCTCGATACGATCGATGCCGCCCTGTCGCATGGCATCGGCAATGGAGACCGAACGGCTCGGGTCCTTCAAGCTGACAAGCTTGCCGCCGGAAAGGATCACGTCCTTCGCTGTCGCAGCGGCAAGCGGTGAATTGGGCATTTTCTTCGCAAACTTCAGCAGTTCCTCGCGAACTGCATCGCATGTTGTTACAATACCGTTCGATACCGATGCGGCTATCCATGATCCGCCTTCAACGGGCGATTGCGGCAGGGTGGAGTCGCCAAGCTTGATATCGATGCTTTCGAGGGGCAGCCCGAGCATATCGGCCGCGACCTGCGCCATGATCGTGTAAGTGCCGGTACCAATATCGGACGTCGCGCAGGAAACCTGCGCATGCCCGTTCGCCGTCAACGCAACGCGCACTGTGATCGGTACCTGAAGCGCCTCCCAGATGCCGGACGCCATGCCCCAGCCGACCAGGTCGCTGCCATCGCGCATGGAACGCGGTTCAGGATTGCGTTTGCTCCAGCCGAAGGCCTCGGCGCCCTGACGGTAACATTCGCGAAGGTTTTTGCTGCTGAAGGGCAAGCCGGTGGTCTGGTCGCGGTCTGAATAGCAACGCAACCGCAACTCCAATGGATCGAGCTTGAGCGCAACCGCAAGTTCGTCCATCGCGGATTCGAGCGCATACACACCGGTCGTTGCGCTCGGACCGCGCATGTCACATGACGTCGGCAAATCCAGCCGCGCGAGCTTGTGCTCATACTTCGCAGCGGCGCTTTTGTAGAGCAGGGCAGACCAGGTGGTCTCGTGGCGATGGAAATCCTCGTACTGCGACGTGACCGTCGTCGCATCGTGCGTAATCGCGTCGAGCGTTCCGTCAGCCTTCGCGCCAAGCTGAATCCGCTGAATCATGGCTGGCCGGTAGCCGATCGAGTACATTTGCTGACGGGTCAGCACGACACGGACGGGGCGTTTCACTGCGAGCGCCGCCAGCGATGCCAAGACGACCTGATATTGCGGCCGCAGCCCCGAGCCGAATGCCCCGCCGACAAAGGGAGAGATGACCCGCACATCTTCGGATTTCAGATTGAAGATGCTGCAGACGTATCGCTGCACGTTCTGCACGCCTTGGGTCTTGTCATAGACCGTGAGCTTGCCGTCGCCGTCCCACGTCACTGTCGACGCGAACAGTTCCATAGGGTTGTGATGCTCGATGGGAACATAATATTCGCCGTCGTGGCGGACGGGAGCAGCTGCGAAAACCGTCGCTGCATCACCTCTCGGCTTGGCCGGTGTTTCGAGCGCGAACGCATTTTTCCGCGCTTGCTCAAGGTCGGTCACATAGGATTCTTTCTGATACTCCACGCGCACAAGTGACGCGGCGAAACGTGCAGTCTCCCAGTCCTCGGCCAGCACGATCGCAATCGGCTGCCCATCGAACATGATCTTGTCGCCGTAGAGCGGACGGAAAGGTGAGCCTTTCTCAGGCGCAACGTCGTCCTTGTAAGCCTTGTCCTCGTCGGCCATGGCGGGGCGGTTTTTGTGAGTCAGAACCGCAATCACACCGTCGACCTTCATGGCTTCGCTGAAATCCATGCTTGCGATACGGCCCTTGGCAATCGTGGACGATACAATGCTTGCGTAGGCCAGGTTGGGCACCTTGAATTCGCCGGCATATTTTGCTGCGCCGGTAACCTTGTCACGTCCGTCAATGCGTGAGGTAGCGGTGCCCATATAGCCCGTCATCGGCTTGCTCGCTGTATTTGTCCGTTCGTCTGCGATGGCTGGAAGGGATGCGCCCAGTCCGCCATAACCGAGCGCACTAGCCACGAGGGCGCCCTGAACGAGATCGCGGCGGCTGATATCGCTGGTATCCGGAGGAACGGGAGTGCGGGAGCGCGCCATTTCCGCCTCATGCGATTTTCTTGTTGGATTGGGATTGTGGTGTCCCTTGCGCTGCCTGTGTCAGCGCGCGCACGATGGTTCGTTGGGCAAGATCTATCTTGAAGGCGTTGTGTTCGAACCCTTTGGCGTCACGCAATACTATTTCTGCCGCGCTCGTGAAGGTTTCCCGGTTGGCGGTTTTCCCGTTCAGCGCGGCTTCGGCCGCCGGATTTCGCCACGGCTTGTGCGCGACGCCGCCGAGTGCAAAACGAGCCTGGCGGATGGTGTTTCCGTCCATCTCCAGACCGGCCGCGACCGACACCAGCGCGAAAGCGTATGACAGCCTGTCGCGAATTTTGAGATAAGTGTAGTTCTTGTTGAAACCCTGGGCGGGCAGTTCAACTGCCGTAACGATCTCATTGGCTCCCAGATTGGTGTCCCGTTGCGGTGTATCACCCGGTAAGCGATGGAAATCAGCAATCGCTATGGTGCGGGCGCCGGACGGGCCCATGACGTGCACCTTGGCCTCGAGCACAGCGAGTGCGACGCACATATCGGAAGGATGAGTGGCGATGCAGGCCTCGCTCGTCCCGAGAATGCCGTTGATGCGGTTAATGCCCTTGATTGCGGAACAGCCGCTACCGGGCTCGCGCTTGTTGCAGGGCGTTACGGTGTCGTAGAAATAGAAGCAGCGCGTGCGCTGGAGAAGATTTCCGCCGGTGGACGCCATGTTGCGCAACTGTGCCGAAGCGCCAGAGAGGATCGCGCTTCCGAGCATTGGATAGCGCTGTGCGATCAGCGGATGCCAGGCGAGATCCGAGTTCGGCACCAGCGCACCGATACGCAAGCCGCCGTCCGCGGTTTCTTCCACGGTCCTGAGCGGGAGCCGCGAAATATCGATCAGCCGGGTCGGCTGTTCGACATCGTCTTTCATGAGATCGAGCAGATTGGTGCCGCCAGCAACAAATTTGGCGCTGGAATCAGCTGAAATCTGCCGGATTGCGTCGGCAACGTCGCTGGCGCGGGCATACTGGAAGTTGATCATGATGCCCTCATCGCCTGCTGGATGGCTGCAACGATGTTGGGGTAGGCCGCGCAGCGACAGATATTGCCGCTCATCATCTCGCGGATCTCGTCGGGCGTCTTTGCCTTTCCTTCCGCTATCAGGCCTACGGCGGAGCAGATCTGGCCGGGAGTGCAATAGCCGCACTGGAATGCATCGTGATCGATGAACGCCTTCTGCACCGGATGTAGCGCACCGTCGCGGGCCGCAAGACCCTCGATCGTGGTCACCTTGGCGCCGTCTTTCATGACAGCAAGCGTCAGGCAGGAGTTGATACGCCGTCCGTCGATCAGCACCGTGCATGCGCCGCACTGGCCGTGATCGCAGCCCTTCTTTGTGCCTGTGAGATCGAGATGCTCGCGCAGAGCGTCGAGCAGGGTTGTCCAGGGCGCCACGTTGAGCTTTGTTTCGGCGCCGTTGACGGAAAGTTGGACTAAAACCTTCTGCGGCGCCTGGGGATTTGCCTGGGTCGCCGGGTTCGTTCTCGCCATCCGCATCTCCGCATGTCGAAGAAGTATTGGCCGTGAACTCAATGTGGGGCGTTTGGTTTCACCAAGCGCTCGCGGATGGAGCTTCGCATGGTTTCACTTGCGTGTCAGCGTCCAAAAATGCGGCATTTTTGTGCGATGCTGGACGCCACGGCATCGTCTGCCTGGCGGCAGCTTGGATCGTGCACGAACGCTATTGCTCATTGCGGGAGTAATTGTACGCTAGGTTCGCTTGCGTATTTGAGAAATCAGGCCGGTCGCCTGACCGGTTCTCCGGGGGCGGGCGGGACATTCGCCGCGTTGCCGCGCACATAACCCGGACGGGTCTTGATACGTTCAAGATATGGATGAGCGTTGTCGCAGATGCCGACGCCGTAGGCGATCGCCCATTCGAGGCATGTCGTGAGCAGAATGTCGGCGCTGGTGAACTGATCCCCCATCAAGAACGTTCGCCCGTCGTCGAGGGCAACCTCAACATGACGCAACTGTTCGCGGAAATATTCTCCTGCCTTGGCCACAACCTCGGGGGCGACGCCGTAAATCGGCCCCAGCGCATCGGCGCTATGCCGGCGCATCACATAAAGACTGGTGGAATCAAGTTCCGTGACGATGAAGAAGCACCACTCCAGCCACTTGGCGTATTGCTGCTTTTCTTCAGGAATCAGTGACTTGTCGGGAGTGGAATAGGTTCGTGACAGATACGCGACAATCGCGGCACTTTCGCCGATGGCGAAATCGCCATCTTGCAGCAGCGGAACCTTCTGGCGCGGATTCAGCCTGGTGTATTCCGCCGTTTTGGTTTCGCCGGTGCGGGGACCGATGGCGTAGGTCTCATACTTGAGCCCAAGTTCCGCCAGTGCCCAGTGTGGCCGGACGGTCCGGCTGGTTCCGACGCCCCACAGCGTGAGGTTAGGGGCATGCATGTCACCATGTCTCCACAGAGGGACGCAGGTCGAGTTCGTGGGTCCAGCCGTCGCGGTTCTGGTGATGTGTGAACCAGTATGCTTCGGCAATGGAATCGGTTTTGGTGAGACTGTCCGCGGGGATGTCGCTGGCTTCGATGCCCTTGGCGGCCTTCATGCGCTGATGGATCGCCTCGCTATCGACGGCGGCGTCGATCAGCAGGTGAACGACGTGAATGTTCTTCGGCCCGAGTTCACGGGCCATGGCCTGAGCCACTGCACGCAGAGCGAATTTTGCCGACGCAAAGGCCGCAAAACCTTTTCCGCCGCGCACGCTTGCGGTGGCGCCTGTGAACAGAATGGTGCCGCGTCCGCGAGGCATCATGTATTTGGCCGCTTCGCGTCCAACCAGAAATCCGCCGTAACAGGCGAGCTCCCATGCCTTGAAAAACAGTTTTTCGGTGGTCTCAAGCAGGGGCTTGTTGACGTTCGATCCGGCGTTGAACAGGCAAACCTCGATCGGCCCGATCTCCTTCTCGATACGAGCAAACATCGCCTGTACGTCGGCTTCCTGACGGGCATCGACACTGATGGCGTGGACTTCGCATCCTTCCGCCTTCATTTCGTCGACGAGACCCTGCGATTTGGCGGCTTCGCGGCGCGCGACACAGACCTTGTATCCGCCTCGGGCAAATCGCCGTGCGACTGCCGCGCCTATCGCGTCGCCTGCACCAACCAGCAAAACCACACCATTGCCCTGAGCCAACGTCGTCTCCCATAAAGTTCTTATTTGGTACTATGTCTCATAGCTGGCTTGGCGAGTGTTGTAAACGGTATCTCCCGCTTTATTAAAGACGATATGCTAAGGTGCCCCTAGGGCTTTTTCCCTTGCATTGCACCAATGCGGTTGACTAGTTCTAAAAAAGAACGTTAATTTGTGCGACGTCGAAGGCCGCAGTGAAGTGGTCCAGTATAGTTGCCGGGAGGTCGAATTGGGAAGCGCGGCGGAAGCGATCGAGGTCGCTGACATTCTTGAGGGTCTGCCGGAGCGGCTGCATCATGTTACGGACCATGCTGTGACCCGGACACCCGACCACCCGGCGCTGGTGGAAGATTCGGTCACGTGGTCCTACCGGCAACTGTTCGACAATGTGCAGCAGACCGCCACGGCTCTGATATCGCTCGGAGTGCGGCCCGGCGACCGCATGATGATCGTCAGTGAAAACTGCATTGCGTTGGCGAGCCTTTTACTGGCCGCCAGCCGCATCGATGCCTGGGCCATTGTGGTCAATCCCAGATTGTCCCCGCGTGAGCTCGATCAAATTCGCGACCACAGCGGCGCGCGCCGGATGTTCTTTACTGTTGGCGTATCTCCTGAAGCGTCCAATCACGCCGCGCGGGTCGGTGCCACCATCGCCAAGATTGGTCCGCTCGAAAATATCGGTGTGAGTGCGATGAATGAAGCAGCCGCCACCGAACCGGTCGAGGCCAATCCGGCCAATCAGGTTGCGGTCCTGATTTATACCTCTGGCACAACCGGGACGCCGAAAGGCGTCATGCTGACCCATGAGAATCTTCTTTTCAGTGCGAAGACGACGGCGTTGTTCCGGAAACTGGATCACACCGACAAGGTCTACGTCGTTCTGCCGATCTCGCATATCGTTGGCGTCTCCTTGCTTCTGATGACGCTGATGACAGGCGGCACGGTCCGGCTTGTCAGTAAGTATGATCCCGCGGCGCTGGCCAAAGCGATGGTCGAGGAGGGGATCACAACGCTCAACGGCGTCCCCGCCACCTATCAGCGACTGCTCGAATATAAGCGACTTGCCGGCCTGCCCAGGCTGGACAAGGGGGCATTGCGGCTGATTGCCGTTGCAGGCGCGCCACTGGATCTCGATCTGAAAAAGCGCGTCGAGGACGAACTTGGTTTGTCGTTGCTGAACGGCTACGGAATCACCGAATGCTCGCCGGGGATCTCGGGCGTTCGGTTCGATGCACCACGGCAAGATCAAGCCGTTGGCAGGTTGATGCCCGGTGTCGAGGCCCGCATCGTGGGCCGCGATGGCGGAATCATTTCCGACGGGACGGTGGGCGAGCTGCATGTGCGCGGCCGCAACGTCATGCGCGGCTACTATCGCGCGCCCGATCTGACCGCGAAGGCAATCGACGGCGAGGGATGGTTCAATACCGGCGATCTTGCCCATTTTGACGGTGACTGCCTTTTTATCGTCGGACGAACCAAGGAAATGATCATCCGGTCTGGGTTCAATGTCTATCCGGCTGAGGTGGAAGCTGTACTCAGCTCGCACGACGCTGTCGTGCAATCCGCCGTGGTGGGACGTGCCGCCGGAGGCAACGAAGAAGTTGTCGCCTTCGTCCAGTTGCTCAAGGGATCGGGCGTCACGCCATCGGAGCTGATGACGTTCGCGAGCCAGCAACTCACATCCTACAAGCGACCCTCGCAGATCATCGTGCTGGACGCGTTGCCGGCCACATCGACCGGCAAAATCCTGAAGCACAAGCTTGCCGAATCCCTGCGGGAAACCTGATGCCTTAGGGCATCCGTCGCAGTCACACATTTGAATTTTGAAACTTAATCTGGCGCTGGAGAAAAGAACTTGCAGAAACGAAACGCGACCGTGGCCGTCATCGGCGCCGGTGATTTCATCGGCGGCGAGATCGCCAAGAAGTTCGCAGCCGAAGGTTTCACGGTCTTCGTGGGACGGCGTCAGGGTGAGAAGCTCGAGCCCCTGATGAAGGAGATCAGGGATGCAGGCGGCACGGTGTTCGGCCGCTCGCTCGATGCGCGCAAGGAAGAGGAAATGGTTTCCTTCATTTCCGACGCCGACAAGCACGCTCCGCTGGAAGTCTGCATCTTCAACATCGGCGCCAACGTTAATTTCCCGATCATCGAGACGACCGAGCGCGTTTTCCGCAAGGTCTGGGAAATGGCCTGCTACTCCGGGTTCCTCGCGGGACGTGAAGCGGCCCGCGTGATGTTGCCGCGTGGCCAGGGAGCTATCTTCTTCACCGGCGCCACCGCGAGCCTGCGCGGCGGCTCGGGCTTCGCCGCTTTCGCCAGCGCCAAGTTCGGCCTGCGCGCAGTTGCACAGTCGATCGCCCGCGAACTTGGACCAAAGAACATCCATGTCGCGCATCTCATCATTGATTCCAGCGTCGATACCGAATGGGTGCGCCAGTTGATCGCCAATCGCGAGGGCAAGGAAGCGATCGAGAACCTCGATCCGAACCGGCTGATGCGTCCGGCCGCGGTCGCGGAGACCTATTGGCAACTTTATCAGCAGCCGCGGGATGCCTGGACGTTCGAGACCGAAATCCGCCCGTTCGGCGAGAAGTGGTAACGGGAGCAGTCCGATGGAGTTGAAGCTGTCCAGCGAGGATGCGGCATTCCGGGATGAGGTGAGGGCGTTCATCGCGGACAACTATCCGCAGGAAATGCGTGTGCCTAACCCGGAAACGGATCTGACCAAGGAGCAGTCGATGCTCTGGCACAAGATCCTTCACAAGAATGGATGGATCGCGCCGCTGTGGCCGAAGGAATACGGCGGACCCGGCTGGTCGATCACACAGCGATTCATATGGGAGCAGGAAACCACCCGCGCGGGTACGCTGCCGCCGCTGGCGTTCAGCGTCACGATGGTCGGGCCTGTCATCTACACCTACGGCAACGAGGCGCAGAAGAAGAAATTCCTGCCACGGATTCTGTCAGGCGAAGACTGGTGGTGCCAGGGTTATTCGGAGCCGGGCTCTGGTTCCGATCTCGCCTCGGTTCGCACCAAGGCTGTGCGAGAGGGAGATCACTACATCGTCAACGGTCATAAGACCTGGACGACGCTGGCTCAGCACGCCGACTGGATTTTCTGTCTGGTACGCACGGACCCGGCTGCCAAGCCGCAGTCGGGGATTTCCTTCCTGCTGATCGACATGAAAACTCCGGGCGTCACGGTTCGCCCGATCATCACCATCGACGGCTCGCACGAGGTCAACGACGTCTTTCTCGAGAGCGTTCGTGTTCCGGTCGAGAACCTGATCGGAGAAGAGAACAAGGGCTGGACCTACGCTAAATTCCTGCTCGGCAACGAGCGCACCAGCATGGCGGGCATCGGGCGATCGACGCGCTATCTGAACAAGCTCAAGAAGATCGTGAAGACGGAGATCGGCGAGGACGATCCAGCCTTCGGCGAATTCGCCAAGGACATTGCGCGCGTCGAGCTTGACGTTCTCGCGCTTGAGGCCACCGAACTTCGCGTGGTTGCGCAGATGTCACGCGGAATCAATCCGGGGCCGGCCGCGTCGCTGTTCAAGATCAGGGGCACGGAAATCTTCCAGCGCATCACCGATCTGACGTACAGGGCCATCGGCAACTACGGTCTCGCGCTGCGTGAGCATCCGGTGAGCGCCAATATCTTCATGCCGGGGCCCGACGACGGTCATACCGCGCCGGAGAAGTATTTGAACGCGCGGAAGCTCAGCATCTACGGCGGATCGAATGAGATCCAGCGCAACATCATCGCGAAAGCGGTACTCGGTCTCTAATCGTATCGCACGAGGCATCCGGTGGATATTCAGTTTACGGAAGAACAGGAACTCCTGCGCAGCAGCATTCAGCGCCTGCTGCGCGATCAGTACGATTTCGACACGCGCCGCAAGATTGTCGCGACGGAGGAGGGCTGGAGCAGAAAGCACTGGAGCGCCTTCGCCGAACTCGGCCTGCTGGCCGCGCCATTCGCCGAGACCTCCGGCGGGCTCGGCGGCGGCCCGCTGGCGACGATGATCGTGATGCAGGAGTTCGGCCGCCATCTCGTGGTGGAGCCATTCTTCGAAACCGTCGTGCTGGCAGGCGGCTTGATCGAGGACGTCGGAACTGACGTGCAGCGAGAGGAATTTCTTCCGCCGATCATGGCGGGTGACGCGATCTGGGCGCTGGCATGGACCGAAGGCCGATCGCGCTATGACCTCAACAATGTTGCGACGACCGCCAAACGGAGCGGAGATAGCTATATTCTGAATGGCGCGAAGGCCGCCGTGATCGGAGCGCCCTGGGCGGACAAGCTGATTGTATCGGCGCGCACCCTGGGTGGACCGCGTGATCATGCCGGTGTCAGCCTGTTTATTGTCGATCGTGAGTCGGCGGGACTTCATCTGCAAAGTTTCAAGACCATTGACGGGCGGCGCGCGGCTGAAATCATGCTGAAGGACGTCAGCGTTCCTGCAACCCGGCTGCTCGGGGCGGAAGGAAAGGGTGTT
>JAGVII010000642.1 GCA_020056155.1 Afipia sp. | reverse complement strand
CGATGCCGTCAGGGCCAGCAGCTGGCGCGTTTCCGAACAGACCGGCCATCCGCTCGACAAGTCGGCGGCCGCAAGCGTTCCTGCCGGGTCGCAGGTGCGGTGAAGCTGGCACTGCAATCGCTGTTGCAGGGCGGGGCACCGTAATCAGTGTCGTCATGCCCGGGCTCGTCCCGGGCATCCACGTCTTCGCGGAAGCGGAGCAGGAAAGACGTAGATGGCCGGGAGAAGCCCGGCCGTGACGAGATGTGAATTCATGACGCGCGCTAGCGGTTGAACGAGCTGGCGCGATTCGTTCCAGTTTGAGGACCACCGATGCCCGCCTTTTTTATCGACCGCCCGATTTTCGCTTGGGTGGTCGCGCTCTTCATCTGTCTGATCGGCCTGATCTCGATTCCGTATCTGGCGATCGCGCAGTATCCGATCATCGCGCCGCCCTCGATTTCGATTTCCACCAGCTATCCGGGTTCGTCGCCGGAAGAGCTGTACAACTCGACCACGCGGCTGATCGAGGAAGAGCTGAACGGCGCCTCCGGCATTCTCAATTTCGAATCCACCAGCGACTCGCTCGGACAGGTGGAAATCATCGCCAACTTCGTTCCGGGCACGGACTCCAATCTCGCCTCCGTCGAAGTGCAGAACCGCATCAAGCGCGTGGAGGCGCGCCTGCCGCGCGCCGTGATCCAGCAGGGCATCCTGGTGGAGGAAGCGTCCAGCGCGGTGCTGCAGATTATCACCCTGCAATCCACCGACGGCAGCCTCGATGAAGTCGGCCTCGGCGATTTCATGATCCGCAACGTGCTCGGCGAAGTCCGCCGCATTCCCGGCGTCGGCCGCGCCACGCTGTATTCCACCGAGCGCTCGCTGCGCATCTGGGTCGATCCCGTCAAGCTGGTCGGCTACAATCTCACCGCCGACGACGTCACCCGGGCCATTCAGGCGCAGAACGCGCAGGTCGCGTCCGGCAGCGTCGGTTCGGAACCGAGCCGCAAGGACCAGTCGATCTCGGCGCTGATCCTGGTCAAGGGACAGCTCGGCTCGGCCGACGAGTTCGGCGCCATCGTGCTGCGCGCCAATCCCGACGGCTCGACCGTGCGTCTGCGCGATGTCGCGCGCATCGAAATCGGCGGCATGGGCTATCAGTTCACCACGCGGCTGAACGGCAAGCCGAGCGCCGGCCTGTCGGTGCTGCTGTCGCCGACCGGCAACGCGCTGGCGACCGCGAGCGCGGTCGAAGCCAAGATGCAGGAGCTGTCGAAGTACTTCCCGTCCAACATCACCTACGACATTCCCTACAACATCACTCCGGTGGTCGAGGCGTCGATCACCAAGGTGGTGCACACCCTGCTCGAAGCCGTCGCGCTCGTGTTCGTGGTGATGTTCCTGTTTCTGCAGAACTTCCGTTACACCCTGATCCCCACCATCGTCGTTCCGATCGCGCTGCTGGGCACATGCGCTGCGCTCTATCTGTTCGGCTACTCGATCAACATGCTGACCATGTTCGGCATGGTGCTGGCGATCGGCATTCTGGTCGACGACGCCATCGTGGTGGTGGAGAACGTCGAACGCATCATGTCCGAGGAGGGACTCTCTCCCAAGGAAGCCACCCGCAAGGCGATGACGCAGATCACCAGCGCCATCATCGGCATCACGCTGGTGCTGATCGCGGTGTTCGTGCCGATGGCGTTCTTCCCCGGCTCGGTCGGCATCATCTACCGCCAGTTCTCGGTGAGCATCGTCGCGGCGATTTCGTTCTCGGCGCTGATGGCGCTGACGCTGACCCCGGCCCTGTGCGCGACGCTGCTCAAGCCGGTGAAGGCGGGACACGCCCATGCCAAGACCGGCGTGTTCGGCTGGTTCAACAACCGGCTCGACCGCGCCAAGGGCGGCTACGGCCGCGTCGTCGGCTGGTCGATCCAGCGCACCGGACGGATGCTGGTTCTGTACGCGGTGCTGCTTGCGGGCCTCGTGTTCGGCTTCTCAAAGCTGCCCGGCGGCTTCCTGCCGGTGGACGATCAGGGCTTCATCACCGTGGACGTCCAGACCCCGCCGGAATCGTCGTTCAACCGCACCCAGGCTGCGGTGGAGAAGGTCGAGGAGTTCCTGAAGAACCGTTCTGGCATCGACGAAGTGACGTTCCTCACCGGATTCAGCTTCTTAGGACAGGGCCAGAACACCGCGCAGGCCTTCGTGACGCTGAAGGACTGGTCCGAGCGCGGGCCGAACGATTCCGCGGCCGCCATTGTCGCCGACATCAACCGTTCGCTGCGCTCGATCCGCGATGCCAAGATCTCGGCATTGCAGCCGCCGCCGATCGACAACCTCGGCAATTCGTCGGGCTTCTCCTTCCGTCTTCAGGACCGCGGCCAGAAGGGTTACGCCGCGCTGATGAAGGCCAAGGACGATCTGCTGGCATCCGCCAAAAACAGCCGCGTGCTGCAGAACGTCTATGCGGAAGGCCTTCCCGAGGCGCCGCAGGTGCAGCTCATCATCGATCGCGAACAGGCGGCCGCGCAGGGCGTCACCTTCGCGGACATCAACAGCACGATCTCGACCAACCTCGGTTCGGCCTATGTCAACGACTTCCCGAACCGGGGCCGCATGCAGCGCGTGATCGTGCAGGCCGACAGCATCGGGCGCATGAACGCACAGGACATCCTGTCCTACAACGTCAAGAACAGCCGCGGCAATCTGGTGCCGCTGTCGTCGTTCGCGGCCATCAAGTGGACCGTGGGGCCGACGCAGATCGTCGGCTTCAACTATTATCCGTCGGTGCGCATCTCCGGCGAGGCGAAGCCCGGCTTCACCTCCGGCGACGCGATCGCGGAAATGGAGCGCCTGACCGCGCAGCTGCCGCGCGGCTTCGGCTATGAGTGGACCGGACAATCGCTGCAGGAAAAGCTGTCGGGCTCGCAGGCGCCGTTCCTGCTCGCGCTATCGGCGCTGATCGTGTTCCTGTGTCTCGCCGCGCTCTATGAAAGCTGGACCATTCCGCTCGCGGTGCTGATGACGGTGCCGCTCGGCATTCTTGGCGCGGTGGTCGCGGCGATGTCGCGCAGCCTGTCGAACGACGTCTACTTCACCGTCGCGCTCATTACGATCATCGGTCTGGCGGCAAAGGACGCCATTCTCATCATCGAGTTCGCCAAGGATCTGCGGGCGAAAGGCACGCCGCTGATGCAGGCGACGATGGAAGCCTGCCACCTGCGCTTCCGGCCGATCCTGATGACCGGCCTGGCGTTTGTCTGTGGCGTGCTGCCGATGGTGATTGCCTCCGGCGCCGGCGCCCGGAGCCAGCAGGCGCTCGGCACCACGGTGATGGGCGGCATGATCGCGGTCGTCGTGCTGGCGCTGTTGATGGTGCCGGTGTTCTTCGTCGCGGTGACGAAGTTCTTTTCGAAGAACGAACGCGACGGCGAGGTCACGCCCGCGAAGGGATCGAAGCTGGAGCGGCTGCGCGGCATGTTCCGCCGCTCGCGTCCGGCGCAGACCCCGGCGGGGTAGGGCGCGGTGTTCGCAACACCGTCATGACCGGGCTTGTCCCGGCCATCCACGTCTTGGATGTAACAAGATTGACGTGGATGCCCGGCATAAAGCCGGGCATGACGAACTTAGGCATCATCAGTGTTGCGGTTTCTTCAACGGCCTTTGAAACGCGCACAACACCGCGCCCACCGCCAGAGTCGCCGTCGAGATGTTGAGCGCCCAGGACAGGCTCCCCATCGCGTCGGTGATCGCGCCGGTGACGAACGGGCCGAGCGTCTGGCCGATGCCGAAGGTGATGGTCAGGACGCCGATGGCTTTCGGCCATGCCTCCGGCGGATAGTTGAGGCGCGCAAAGACGGTGGTGGCGGCCACCACCGGAAAGAACGACAGGCCGAACACGAACGCCGACGCCACCAGCAGCACCGGCGACGTGCCGAGCAGCGCGATGAACGTGCCGAGGCATGTGACCGCGATCATGATCGCCGTCGTCATGCCGCTTTCGCCGCGCGCCATCAGCCCGCGCCACAGCCATGGTCCCACGAACGACATCAGCCCGATCAGGCACCAGAACCCGCTCTGCGCCACCGCGTCGCCGCCGCCGTCGCGCACATAGGCGATCATGAAGGTCATGTAGGCGATGTAGCCCGCGCCGAACAGGAAATAGCCGGCGAGATAGAACGCGATCGGGCGCAGCGGGATCGACACTGCTGCGGCTGATGTTTCGGCCGCGGGAACGTCGACGGGATTCAGCAGCAGCGGAATCATCATCAGGGCGGTCAGCACCGTGAGCACCAGCCACACGATCCACCACGAGCCGGGGCCGAAATACTGCAGCAGGAACGGTGCGGCCAGTCCCGAGACGATCAGGCCGGTGCCCGGCCCGGTGTAGAACAGGCTGAGCAGCAGCGCCGATTTCGCGGGCCGCGATTGCGCGATGGTCGCCGCCAGCGTGCCGCCGCCGACGAACGTCGCCGCCGCGCCAAGGCCGGACAGCAGGCGGCCGAAACTGAAAAGAATCACGTTGCCCGACAGTGCGCAGATCGCCAGCGACACGACGCAGGCCAGCGCCCCGATCCAGGTCGCGCGAAACAGGCCGACGCGGCGGATGAAGGATGCCGCACCCAGCGCGCCGGCGAGATAGCCGATGGCGTTGACCGTGTTCATGAAGCCCGCGGTCGAATACGACCAGCCGAGCGAGTCGCGCATGTCGGGCAGCACCAGCGAATAGGCGAAGCGGCCGATGCCGAGCCCGATGGCGGCGGCCAGCGAGATGCTCAGAATCAGGCGCATCGGATGCGCGAACGGGGTGGGGGTCGTTTCGGCGGATTCGGGGGATGTCACGGGCAACTCCGGCAGGGTCGCCACCTTGGCAGTTTCCGGCGGCGATGACCAAT
>JAGVII010000393.1 GCA_020056155.1 Afipia sp. | reverse complement strand
CGGCTGCCGTTCTGGCTTCCACAGCTTCGGTCGCCGCTGATCTGCCGGCCCGCACCTACACCAAGGCGCCGGTTTACGCAGCGCCGATCTACAACTGGACCGGCATCTACGTCGGTGCGCACATCGGCGCCGCTTTCGGTGGCGATGACGGGTTCGCAACCACCGATCCGCTCCTGACCGGCAGCAACCGTGACGCAGCGTTCCTCGGCGGCGGCCAGCTCGGCGCTGACTACCAGTTCGCTCCGAACTGGCTGGTTGGTATCGAAGGCCAGATCTCCGGCCTCTCGGGCAGCGACCGCACCTTCACCGATGGCATCGACTCGATCCGTGATCGTTCCGACTGGCTCGCTTCGGTCACCGGCCGCCTCGGCTACACCTGGGGTCCGGGCCTGATCTACGCCAAGGGCGGTGTCGCATTCCGTGACGACAACGGCCTTGCTGCAACCGCCGGCTTCCTTCCGGCCGTCGCCAGCCGCGAATCGACCGGCTACACCGTCGGTGGCGGTCTGGAATACATGTTCGCCCCCGCATGGTCGGCGAAGGTTGAGTACCAGTACTACAACTTCGACACCACCAACGTGGCCTACACCGATGGCGGCCTTCCGCAGGCGCTCTCCTACAAGGACGACCTCCACACTGTGAAGGTTGGCGTCAACTACCGCTTCAACTGGGGTGGCCCGGTCGTCGCGAAGTACTAAAAGAATTCTCCAGACAAACTTAAGGCCCCGGAAAACCGGGGCCTTTCTTGTTGGGCTATCGGAAAGTGCCGGGCCCGACCTCGGCGAGTGGGCCAAAACTCATCAAGCCATGTTCGGGTTGATCAGGAATTTCTCCCCGGTCGCCCGCTTGCCATATGCGGCGATGTTCGAGAGCTGCAGCGTTTCCTGCAGCGAAACGACCTGCGTGTAGTGGCTAGCAAACGTGGTCTTGAGTTCGGCCGCAACGCGTTCGCGTAACTTCTGGGCTTCTGCCGGTCCGATCTTCTGCAAAAACGGGAACAGCAGCCAGCCGCCCACGCCCCAGGCCATCCCGAAGTTGCGGTTGATTTCTGTCGGGCGCATATCGAGGCCGCCGTAGATATAGACCTGCTTGTGAACGGTCGAGCCATAGCGGCTGTAGACTTTCGCGGTTTTGTTGGCGGCGGCCTCCATGCCCGTCAGGATCTGGCCGGCCAGCTTGCCGCCGCCGATAGCGTCGAATGCCAGCGTTGCGCCTGTCGCCACCAGCGCTTGCGTTAGATCGTCCATGAACGTTGGCGAGGTGGAATTACACACGTAGGTCGCGCCGAGCTTGCGAAGAATGGTTTCTTGCTCAATGTTGCGGACAATGTTGACGAGGTCGATACCGTCCTTGAGGCAAATCTTGTTGAGCATCTGGCCGAGATTTGATGCCGCCGCCGTATGGACGAGTGCCTTGTGTCCTTCTCGTCGCATGGTCTCGGTCATGCCCAATGACGTCAATGGATTCACGAAGCATGAAGCGCCTTCCGCCGCCGTCGTTCCTTCGGGAAGCACCAGACAATCGGCGGCCTTGATGCAGCGGTACTGCGCGTACATCGCGCCGCCGATCATGGCGACCATCTTGCCCATCATGGACTGCGCTCTGCTGGAGCTTCCGGCCGCGACGACAACACCCGCGCCTTCATTGCCGACCGGCATCGATTCATCGAGTCGACCCGCCATCGCTCGCATCAACGGCTCCGGGACCGTTGCGGTCACAACGATGCTGTCGCCGGTGCCGGACGATTTGGCGGTCGTCATATCGGCAGCGCCCAGAAGGAGGCCAAGATCGGAGGGATTGATCGGTGAGCCCTCGACCCGAACGACGACTTCGTCGGCGGCCGGCTCGGGAATTTTGACTTTGGCCAGCGACAGTTCGAGTTCGCCGCTCTTCTTGATCAACGAGCGAAGCTGAAGTCCCTCGAAACCCATTGTGATCTCCCGTGACGATTTACATTCTTGCTTGTGACGCGTGCGCAGCCGCTCATCGGCGGCGAGCGCGCACTTTGCGCCGGATTGAAGCCCGCAGGCAATGCGGCGGTTCAAAATAATTGATTTGCCGGGCTGTTGTCTGCCATGCGTCTCATGCCTTCGCGGCGCCGCTGAGGATCTCGCGGTCGGCGCGGGAGCGCTGCGTAACGAAATTGATCACGGCGCGGACCGGCGGCAGATCGATCAGGTCGGGATGCGCGAGCAGCCAGATGTCGGAAAGACCGGCCAGTTTCTGTGGCGCAATCCGGATGAGATCGTCATGCGCATCGGCGACGATGCACGACATTGCGCAGATGCCCACACCTGCGCGCACCGCCGCCAGCATGTCGGCCTGCGACGAGCAGCGCATTACCACGGTGGCTTCCCGCGCGACATGATCGCTCCAGCGTCCGAGTTCGGCATTGGAGGCGCGATCCGCGAAACCGACGATGCTGTGCTGCTTCCAGTCGTCCCGGCGCTCGGGCAAGGGGTGGCGCGCGGCGTAGTCGCGCGAAGCATAGAAACCGACGCCGAGTCGCGCGATCTTGCGGCCGACCAGATTCTCATCGCCGCTTTGATAGATGCGCAGCACGATATCGGCCTCGCGTTTGCGCACGCTGACCGGGAACGGGTGGGTGACGAATTCGATCTGGACGTCGGGATGGGTCGCGATGAACGATGCCATGTGCGGCATCAGCCAATAGGCGGCGAGCGTCGGACCGATCGAGAATTTCACCAGCCCTCTCGCTTTCGTGCCGCTGGCGGATACGGCGGCTTCGGCGCGCAACGCGGCCGCTTCCATCGCCCCCGTATGCTCGCGGAAGCGGCGCCCCTGCGCCGTCAGCACCAGGCCTTCATTGGAGCGGACAAACAGTTTGGTTCCGAGTTGCGCCTCCAGCGTCGCGATCTCGCGGCCGACGGTGGGATGGCTCGATCGCAGCCGTCGGGCCGCGCCGAGATAGCTGCCGGATTCGGCGACGGCGATAAAGGTCCGGCAAAGATCCCAGTCCACTGTTCAATCCTGATGTTCTAACTGTTCAATATTGGACAGTTGGGGGGTAGGTCAAGATGTTATCGTCGCTCACATTCAGAACAGGAAAGTCCGATGCCGCTTCCAGCCTCACTCACCGGTAAGCTTGAATTGCCCATTCTCGGGTCGCCGCTCTTTATCGTGTCGGGTCCCGAACTTGTTATTGCGCAATGCAAGGCCGGCATTGTCGGCTCGTTTCCCGCGCTGAACGCGCGGCCGGTCGAGAAACTCGGCGAGTGGCTGACGCAGATCGAGGATGAACTCGGCGAGTACCAGGCGCTGAACCCGCACAAGAAAGTCGCGCCCTACGCGGTCAACCAGATCTGCCACGCCTCCAATGATCGCCTGATGAAGGACATGGAAACCTGCGTGAAGCACAAGGTTCCGGTCATCATCACCTCGCTACGCCCGCCGTCCGAGATTGTCGATGCGGCGCATTCCTATGGTGGCGTCGTGTTCCACGACGTGATCAATGTGAAGCATGCCCGGAAGGCGGCCGAGCAGGGTGTTGACGGCCTCATTCTGGTCTGCGCCGGCGCAGGCGGTCATGCCGGAACGCTGTCGCCCTTCGCGTTGGTGCGTGAAGTGAAGCAGTGGTTCAAAGGCACCATCCTGCTGTCGGGCGCGATCTCCGACGGCTGGGGCATTGCGTCCGCCCTCGCGCTAGGTGCGGACATGGCGTACATGGGCACGCGCTTCATCGCCACCGTCGAGGCCAATGCAGACCCCGCCTACAAGAAGGCGCTGACCGACTATGCGGCCCATGACACGGTCTACACCAACCTGTTCACGGGCGTACACGGCAATTATCTCGGCCCCTCGATCGCGGCCGCGGGCCTCGATCCCGACAATTTGCCGGTCGCCGACAAAACCAAGATGAACTTCGGTTCGGGCGGCAACATGAAGGTCAAGGCGTGGCGCGACATCTGGGGCTCGGGGCAGGGTATCGGCCAGATCACCGACGTGCCGCCGGTGGCGGAACTGGTCGAGCGCCTGAAGGCGGAATTCGCCGAAGCCAGTGGCGATTTTACGCGGCGTGCAAGCGCCTGAACGACGTGGCGGGCACGCGCACAAGCGCGGTCCGAAGATAACAATCAAACCAGGGAGAAAATCATGAGAGCCGGATCACTGCGCGCGGTTGCCTTGCTGGCGCTTACGGCTTGCGGACTGACGCAAGCGTTAGCGGACGTAAAGGGCGAAATCCGCATCGGACAGACCTTGCCTTACAGCGGCCCGCTGTCGGGTTTCGGCACGATCGGTCGGGTGCAGGAAGCATATTTCGAGAAGGTCAATGCTGAGGGCGGCATTAACGGGCGCAAGGTCAAGTTCATCAGTATGGATGACGCCTATTCACCTCCGAAGACCGTCGAGCACACGCGCAAACTCGTCGAGCAGGACGAGGTGCAGGTAATGTTCGGTTCGCTCGGCACCGCGACCAACAATGCCGTGCATCGCTATCTCAACGGCAAAAAAATTCCCCAGCTCTTTGTGCTGAGCGGCGCAACCAAATGGGCCGATCCGAAGAATTTTCCTTACACGATGCCGGGTATGGCGGCCTACGAATCCGAAGGCGTCATCT
>JAGVII010000456.1 GCA_020056155.1 Afipia sp. | reverse complement strand
TGGGCCGCCGCAAGCTGCTGGCCGTTATCGGCTACGGGCTTGCCGCCCTTACCAAGCCAATCTTCCCGCTCGCGACTACGATTGAGTGGGTCGTGACTGCTCGCTTCCTCGACCGCGTGGGAAAGGGTATTCGCGGGGCACCGCGCGACGCGTTGGTGGCCGATCTCGCGCCCGCTCCGTTGCGAGGAGCAAGCTTCGGCTTGAGACAATCCCTCGACACGATCGGGGCCTTCCTCGGTCCCCTCGCCGCAATCGGGCTTATGCTTTTCACCGGCGATAATTACACCGCGGTGTTCTGGATCGCGGTCATCTCCGCGTTCATCGCGTTTGGCCTGATGGCGTTCGGGGTGAAGGAGCCGGAACGCGCCATTGACGCTGCGGCAAGACCCAAGCCGCACTTCGCCGATGTCTGGCGGCTCTCAGGGCCATTCTGGGCCGTGGTAGCGGTTGCGGTGGTGCTGACACTGGCCCGGTTCAGCGAAGCCTTTCTGGTTCTGCGGGCTCAGAATGTAGGTCTCGCGATTGCGATCGTACCCGTCGTCATGGTCGTTATGAACATTGCTTACGCATTCGCGGCTTACCCCGCCGGCGTACTGTCCGATCGGTTCGGGCGTCAGGGCGTCCTGATCGTCGGCGTCGCCACACTCGTGGTCGCCGATCTGCTCCTGGCACTCACGACGTCAGTGCCCATCCTTTTGTTCGGCGCGGTGTTTTGGGGCCTGCACATGGGCCTGACCCAAGGGCTGCTTGCAACGCTGGTGGCGGACACCGCGCCTGCCGATCTGCGCGGAACCGCGTTTGGAGTGTTCAACCTCGCGAGCGGGGTGGCCATGCTCGTCGCCAGCGTGGTCGCCGGAGCGCTCTGGGATGTCTACGGACCGATCGCGACTTTCCTGGCCGGCGCGACTTTCACCGCCATCGCTTTGGCCGGCCTGCTCGCTCTACGAAAGCAATTCCGGTTCAGACAACACTTCATCAGCTTAGAGCAATCGGAAACTGTCGATGGATGTGAGCATGGCCGGTAGCGAGCACAAGAATCCCAGTGGACCTAGGCGTCGAATCGTCCGGCTTCTGGCTATTCTGGCGGCGATCGGAGGTGTTGGCGTGCTTGTGGTCTGGGGTTTCCTCGCCGGACGCGGCGAGGCAACGATGGAAGCCGAGCGAGAACGTCCGGTCAAAGCGCCCTTACGCGTGTCGACCGACGGCCGGGGTCAGCCCGTCGTGACCCTCGACGCCGCAACGCGTAGGCAGAGCGGAGTCGATGTCACCAAACCAAAGCCGACGCAATACCAGGAGCAAGTCCGCGCCTACGGAACAGTGCTTGACCTCGACAAGCTGGTTACGCTGGACAACAATTATGTAACCGCCGTCGCCCAGCTTCAGAGCGCTCAGGCCAGGATCGTTGCATCGAAGGCGGCTTTCGAGCGCGCGCAGGCCCTTTCCAAGGACAACATCACAACTGTGGCGCAGCTACAATCGGCCCAGGCCACATTCGGTGCGGATCAAGCCGGAGTCGCAACGGCAGAAGCCCAGGTCAAAACGCTAAAAGCAACGGCGCTGCAGGAGTGGGGAACGGTCATCGGCAAGGCACTCATCGAGGGCGGCCCGCTGGTGACGCGTCTGATCGAACGTCAGACTTTCCTCCTCCAGATCACGCTGCCGCCTGGGACGTTCATAACGGCGGCACCGAAGGCGACGGTTCAATTCGGCGCAAGCGCCTCGCGCCATCAAGTCGATTTTGTCTCGCCCGCCACGCAAACGGACCCAAAGATCCAAGGCCTGAGTTTTTATTATGCGGCCGATGCCGCGAGCAATCTGTTGCCAGGAATGAACGTCCTTGCGTTCCTGCCGTCCGGTGCTCCCATCGATGGAATTGAAATTTCAGCCTCGGCCGTGGTGTGGTGGACGGGGCGGGCATGGATCTATCTGCGCACTGGCGCGGACACGTTCACGCGCCACGAAATTCCAACCGATATGCCCGCGCCCGGAGGCGGCTTCATCGTTTCCGTCAAGAGCCTCCCACCCACTCCGGAGATTGTGACCCAGGGAGCACAGATCTTGTTGTCCGAAGAATTCCGCGCGCAGATCCAGGTCGGCGAGGACAACAAATGACGCCGGCAACCCCCGGTCCCTCAGCCCCGTCGGGCTTGCAAGCGAATGTGATCGGCTTCGCGATCCGCTTCCGCGGCATCGTCGTGGCGTTGGCGTTGCTGCTGCTCGGCTACGGCATCCTCTCGGTTATTCGCGCGAAATATGACGTTTTCCCGGAGTTCGCACCGCCCCAGGTCGGCATCCAGACCGAGGCGCCCGGCCTTACGCCAGAACAGATCGAGGTCCTCGTCACCCAGCCGATCGAGAATGCCATCAATGGTGTCCCCGGCGTGCAATCGTTGCGGTCCACCTCGATCCAGGGGCTCTCCGTCATCACAGTTATCTTCGCGCCCGGAAGTGACATCTATCGGGATCGGCAAGTGGTGGCCGAGCGTCTGGCGGTCGCCGCACAACAGCTCCCGGCGGGGACGGGGCCGCCGGGAATGACGCCGCTGACCTCCTCGACGAGTACCATCCTTGTCGCCGGGCTCACCTCCGACACACACTCGCTGATGGATTTACGCACTATCGCCGATTGGACGCTGCGCCTGCGGCTTCTCGCCGTGCCGGGCGTCGCCAAGGTCGCGGTGTTCGGCGGCGATCTTCGTTCGCTTCAGGTTCAGGTCCATCCGGACCAGCTCATTCGCTATAATCTCACCCTCACCGACGTTCTGACCGCGGCGAAGAAGGCGACCGGCGTGCGCGGTGCGGGCTTTATCGACACAACCAATCAACGCATCGTCTTCCAGACCGAGGGCCAGTCACTCCAGGTGGAGGATGTTGCTCACACTGTTCTGCTGAACCAGGGCGCTTCGAGCGTGCTTCTCGGCGACGTCGCCGAGGTGGTCTATGCGCCGGAGCCGCCGATCGGCGGCGCGACGATTATGGGCCAGCCCGGCGTAATGTTGAATGTCTCGGGGCAATACGGGGCCAATACGGTCGAGGTGACCCAGCGCGTCGAAGAGGCGCTGGCGAGCTTGCGGCCGGGGCTGGAGAAGGCCGGTATTAAATTTCACGGCGATCTTTTTCGCCCGGCCAACTTCATCGATACGGCCACCAACAATGTCCGGGACTCGCTGGTTCTTGGTGGCATCCTCGTCATTGTGGTGCTGTTTCTGTTCCTGTTCGATCTACGCAGCGCAGCGATCGCCTGCACGGCGATCCCGCTGTCGCTGCTTGCCGCCGTCATTATCCTCGACGCTTTGGGGCAGAGCCTGAACACAATGACCTTGGGCGGGCTCGCGATCGCCATCGGCGAAGTGGTTGATGATGCGGTAATCGGCGTTGAGAACATCGTCCGGCGTTTACGCGAGAACAGGCGTTTGCCGGAACCTCGACCGGTGGGCCGGGTCGTACTCGACGCCTCGCTCGAAGTGCGCGGCGCTGTCATTTATGCGACCTTCGCGGTTATCCTTGTCTTCTTGCCCGTGCTGACGTTGCCAGGTCTCGCCGGCCGGTTCTTTGCGCCGCTCGGCATGGCCTATATCTTCGCCATTCTCGCATCGCTTGTCGTGGCACTGACGGTGACGCCGGCGCTCTCGATGCTGCTGCTCACCGGCCGCGGACGAGGAGGCGAAGGCGCGGGTGCGGTCGCGCATGATAGAGAGCCGCCCGTCGTTCGCTGGACGCGCGGGCGTTATGAGCGAATTTTGCGCGGTATCGCCATCCATCCGCGGACGGCGATCGCCGCCGCTCTGGTTTTTACCGTGGCCGGTTGTGCCGCCCTTCCGTTCTTTGGTAGCGCCTTCCTGCCCGAACTCAAGGAAGGGCATTTCATTCTTCACATGTCGGCTGTGCCCGGCACCTCGATTGCCGAATCCGAGCGCCTCGGCGCGCTTGTGACCAAGGCTCTGATCGCTCTGCCGGTGGTGCGCTCGGTCGCCCAGCACATCGGCCGCGCCGAGAAAGCCGACGACACCGCAGGCACGCATGAAAGCGAGTTCGAAGTCGACCTCAAATCCGGATTATCGGGCGACCAGACGGAAGGAGCGCAGGCCGACGTACATAAAGCGCTCCGCGGGTTCGCGGGAGTCAATTTCGCGGTAACGCCATTCCTGACCGAGCGCGTAGAGGAAACCTTGTCGGGCTACACGGCTGCCGTCGTCGTCAACATCTTCGGCGACGATCTCGACACGCTCGATCGCGCGGCACGGGACGTCGCGCGTACCGTTGGGGGTATCCAGGGTGCGGCGGACGTGCAATTGCAATCGCCGCCTGGCATGCCGCAGTTGACCATTCGACTCCGGAAAAAGGACGTGGAGCGCTGGGGCTTCGATGCGGTGGACGTCCTCGATTTGGTCCGCACCGCCTATCAGGGCGATGTTGTGGGCCAGAGCTATGATGGCAACCGGGTTTTCAACGTCATCACGGTGCTTGACGCCGAGAGCCGCAATAGTATCACCAAGGTCGGTGACCTCGCGCTACGCGCCCCGAGCGGCAGCTATGTGCTTCTCAAGCAAATCGCGGACATATACGAAACCGCCGGGCGCTATCAGGTATCTCATCTCGGCGGCCGACGTCTCCAAACGGTGACGGCGAACGTTGCCGGCCGTGACGTCGCCTCGTTCGTGCGGGATGCTCAGGCCGCGGTCTCTGCCAACGTAGAACTCCCGAGCGGGGGCTACGTGGAATTCGCCGGTTCGGCGCAGGCGCAGGCGCAATCCCGGCGCGACCTGCTGATTCATTCGTCGATCGCCGCAATCGGCGTGGTGCTGCTGCTGTCGATCGTAACGCGCAACTGGCGAAACCTGCTGCTCGTTCTCGTCAATCTGCCCTTCGCGCTCGTTGGTGGCGTGCTGGCGGTATTTGCGACCGGAGGCGTACTCTCACTCGGTTCGATGGTTGGTTTCGTGACACTGTTCGGAATCACGCTGCGCAACTCGATCATGATGATCTCCCACTATGAGCATCTGGTCGAAACTGACGGCATGCTTTGGGGTCTCGAAGCTGCAATCAAAGGCGCCGGCGACCGGCTGACGCCGATCCTGATGACCTCGCTCGTTACTGCGCTCGGTCTCCTGCCTCTCGTGATCGGAATGGGAGATCCAGGCCGTGAGATAGAAGGCCCCATGGCGCTCGTGATCCTGGGAGGCCTGCTGACCTCGATGGCCCTGAATTTGCTTGTCTTACCCACCCTAGCCCTGCGCTTCGGGCGGTTCGAGTCGGCCGTCGATGAACTCGGCGGCGGTTCGCCTGAATTGGCGAAACAAAACTCGAGCTAATATCTTACCAGTACCCGCAGCCGAATGTTTCCGGAACGAGCGAACTCATCGGCCATCTGGTGCTCTCGACCCCCGCAATGAGCGCGATCGATGCATTGTCGAGCCACGTCGAGCCGGATGAAAAGGCCAAACATTCCGGCGGCTACCCGTCCTCTGAATATAACGACAATATCGACGCGATCCGAACGAGGTCACGTTTCGGTCATCACACCCATCCTCCGACCGTTCGCAAACCCGTGCGACGGCGGCGTGGAGCGTCGACCGCTCTTCTAGGAACTTTATGCTTTCACTGGGACGATGGCCGGACGGCGCGTCGAGCATCGAACTCGGATCGATCGTTGACCGATTTGGTCGGAGCGACTAGTGTTGGAGTACAGATGGGGATGGAGTCCCCCGATACCCGCCCGTCGTGGGCTGATGACTCCTGCTGGGATGGGGCTGCAAAGCTCCGTCATGGCGGGAGCTTTGTTTAACCCGCCATAGGCGGGTTTTTTGTTGCCCTTCGATGATTGCAAGGGCAGCCGCATGGACATTCTTACCAGGCAATTGCGCGAATGGCTTAAATTGATCGCGGGCGATGGCTTTGCCGCGTCAATTCTTGCTGCCGTCGCCGCGGTCTGTTTTCTCGCGTTCGGATTGGGCGTGGCCTACGACCTCGTCGGCGGCCTGCTTGTCCTCGGACTAGTCACCGCTATCTTCGAAGCGCGGTCGCGCGCGAAGAATCGAAGATAGCGCGATGCAAGCGTATCTGATCGTGTTCCTTGGCGCTGGCATCGGCGGTGCTTTCCGACATGGAGTCAACGTCTGGTCCGCTCGCGTCTTCGGTCTGAATTTTCCCTACGGCACATTGATCGTCAACATCGTGGGGTCGCTGGCGATGGGTTTGATCGCCGGCTATTTCATGGCGAGCGGAAGCGCCTCCCAGCACTGGCGGTTGTTTCTCGCGACCGGCATTCTTGGCGGCTTCACTACCTTTTCGTCGTTCTCGCTCGACGTCGCCCTGCTTTATGAGCGCGGCGAGTTGGTGGTCCTCGCCTTTTACGTTCTGGCTTCGGTGTTGGCGTCTGCTACGGCGTTGTTCATCGGACTCTGGGCGACGCGGAGTTTAATTTCTTGAAAGGGTTACATCGGCAAAGGCATGTCGCGAGGGACGCCGTTTGGCCGACGCAAAGGAGCGCGCATGTCCTTTGACAATCCTGCTACGCAGCCATCGATCGACCGGCGTCTCGTCCTCGTCCGGCACGGCCAAAGCGAGGGAAATCTGAAGAACATCTTCACTGGCTCGCGCGATCTCGGTCTGACGGAACAGGGAATTGCCGAAGCCGGCAGTGTTGCGCAACGGTTGCAAGCGTTGGATGTTCGGTTCGATATCGCCTTCACCTCAAGGCTTCGACGGGCATGGCAATCGTGTTCGATCGTCCTGGAGAACATGGGACAAGCCAATGTCCGGCAGTGTCGCAATGCCGCACTCAACGAGCGAGACTACGGCGATCTCACTGGTCTGAACAAGGATGAGGCTCGAACGCGTTGGGGCGACGATCAAGTTCATCTGTGGCGCCGCTCGTATGATGTGTCGCCGCCGGGCGGAGAGAGCCTGAAGGATACGTCCGCACGGGTATTGCCATTCTTCATCCAAACGATCTTGCCCGCAGTCATGCGCGGCGACAGGACGTTAGTGGTTGCCCACGGGAATAGTCTGCGCTCCCTGGTCATGGTTCTGGACAGATTGTCGCCCGAAACAGTCACCTCGGTCGAGTTTGCGACCGGCGATATTCATCTTTATCGCCTCGCTGCCGATACGACCGTCGCGCAAAGGCAAGTCTCACTGGCATCAGGTGAAACATGACATTTCCCACATTCGTACCGGCAATACCGATCCAATGCTTCGCCCTCGATGCCATCGAGAAGAGCGCGACCGCTTTCGGCAAGCCCGTTTTGCTGATTCACGGCGACAATCATTACTTTTCCATCGAGCCGCTGAAGAACGGCAAGGGCCGCCCAACCCCAGGCGTCAACAACAGCGATACCCTGGTTCACGGGTTTCGTGCGCTGCGCGATCCCGATCCACCCGGCGTATCCGGATTCGCGCCGCTCATCATTCCAGAGAACGGCTTCGGGTGCACCAAAGTGAACTGCGGGCGAAATGGCATCCATCGGCGTCATCATCCGTTCGGAATTGCTCGTCGGAGAGCAGCCGCATGAAGAATTTTGTCAGTCCATCTTTCTTTCGGCTGTTCGATCTTTTGATGAGCACCCACAATCCGGGTTCGAAGCGATCGCATTGGACGTTGGACGGCGTCGAGTGCGCGAGAGAGAGGCACAGTTATAGCGGCCCGACGAATGGCTTCGTTGTCGAAGCTTTTACTCTTAGCGGTCCGGTCGTCGGGGATGGATGCTCATGGTCGTGAAGGAATACTGGTGGATGGGCGAAGCCGCCAAAGCGATAAAAACCATCCGGTGGGCGCGCCCGATCAGCGGCAGGCGGCTCGATGCCATCGCATGGTTTCGTAATCAGGAGGTCGAGCTCGATCGCGCGGCGCCTCCGATAGCACATATTGGAAACTCGCAATGACCGAAGGAACGGCGAACGACCGAGGTCGCCAATCAAATGTCGGGAGGTCCTGTCTCGCTTTCTTTGCGACAACGAACCGGTTTTTGAAGTCTCACCCGATTGGCCGCGCCGTGACATATACGACAAATGCGCTTCTCATCTGCGTTGGTCTTGCCGGCGGGTGGGCCATCGGCCTGCAACTGGTTGGGAATATTCACGTCGTCGAACCCGGGGTGCTTTACCGCTCCGCCCAGTTGAACGGGCAGAAGTTGGCCGATGTGATGGCTGCCTACGGCATCAAGTCGGTGATCAACCTGCGCGGAAAAAATAGCGGGTCTTGGTGGTACGACAACGAAGTGGAGGTGACGACCGCGCATGGAGCCTCTCATCTGGACGTTCGAATGTCGGCCTTACGGGACCCGGAGGACGCGACGATCGCCCAACTGATTGAGACGATGCGCACCGCCCCTCGGCCGATGCTGATCCACTGTCAAAGCGGGGCCGATCGGACCGGATTGGCCGCAGCTTTGTTTGAGCGTTTTGTCGAAAGGCGCCCTACCGATATTGCAGCTCATCAAATTTCCTTCCGGTACGGGCATTTTCCGTGGCTCGGAAGCCGGTCAATTGCCATGGACCGAACATATTGGAAGCTTTCGACCGGTGGCTTGCCGAAGACTGAGTAATGTATCGAAAGCGACCCGAAAGAAACGAGCAAACGACAGGAAAGATGATTGCTGAGATCGAAGTTTTTGAACGGCTGGCACCTGCCCGTGACGAGCGTTATCTCAAAACGCTTCATCGATCAGCGACGCGGCGGGGGAAAATCCCCTTGGGCAAACGGAGGGCATGTAGCAAAAATTCGTAAGACCGCTCTATCAGCGGCAGAATACGGTCTGCAACGTGAAGATGAACAGCCCATGCCACAGCAGCACCTGTGGCCGCGACAACGGCGGATCCGACCATATCGAGAGGAAAGTGAACGCCCACGTAGATTCGAGCCAAGGCCGTCGCAAGACCGGCGAGAACCAATACCCATCCCCACCCGCGCTGTACTCGCGTGACGAGGAGACCGAAGCCGAAGGTCCAAAGGAATGTGGTGTGATCGCTCGGAAAAGAGCTGTCGGGCGAGTGGGCGAGAAGGGTGTGGCCCAAGCCTATCGCGAAGGGGCGTGGATGATACCAGAGAAGGCCAATGGTCCAGCTCAGTACAAACGCGGTCAGGAGCCCGGTCCCGATCGAAATCAACGCATCCCGTTGGTCGCGCACGCCTCGAATCCACAAGCATACCGCCAGAACGGCGGCCACATAAACGAGATATTCCGCGGCTACCTTGGCGAACGCTATCGTTACGACATTCGCTGAAGCCGGGGCATTGAGGGCCAGAAAAAGTGCGGTATTCCAGGTTTCCATCGTTCTCTCAGCAATACGTCCGCATCGGCGCGGGAGGAAGGTTAGGACCATCGCGTCTGAATTGGGCGCGGTCGGGGCGGAAACAAAATCGACACTCAATGTTGGCGCTTTCAACGCAGACCCACCATTCTGCGGAAAGATAGGTCGTCCCATTTTCCGTATTCGGCAAGTGTCGGTTTCCTTCACGGAGGATTCGCTCGCCGACAATGATACAATACTCGGTGTACCTAAATTCATCTTGCATCACCGGTTCGCGTCGGTGCGCTGTCTCAAATTCTCATCGGAAGAAGTAACATGATCGTTAATTGGGCGCATGCTTGGCCGCCGGCGATTGCCGCATTTCTGGCCTCACTCGTCGAGTTCGTCGAAGCTCTGACCGTGGTTCTGGCCGTGGGCGCGGTCCGCGGCTGGAGCGGTGCACTGATCGGAAGTGGGGCCGCGCTTGGCGTGCTGCTGGCCATCGTCGTGGCTATCGGTCCGGCGCTCACGCGTATCCCGCTGGATGTCGTCCAGCTCGCCGTCGGACTGCTTCTGCTCCTCTTCGGAATGCGATGGCTGCGCAAGGCAATCCTGCGTTCGGCCGGAGTTATTCCTTTGCATGACGAGAACGCGATCTATTCCAGGCAAACGGAATCGCTGCGCAAGCTCGCGCAGCGTGGGCGAGGATGGGACAAGGTCGCCATCGCAACAGCTTTCAAAATCACGATGCTCGAGGGCACAGAGGTAGTCTTCATTGTTATCGCTGTCGGTTCCGGCGGCGTGGGCTTGCTTGTTCCGGCGAGCGTGGGGGCGCTGGCCGCGCTGCTTGTCGTCGTCCTGCTTGGCTTTGTCGTTCACAAACCTTTGGCATCCATTCCGGAGAATACCTTGAAGTTCATGGTCGGTGTATTGCTCTCCGCCTTTGGGGCTTTCTGGGTTGGCGAAGGCATGGGACTTCGATGGCCGGGGCAGGACTGGTCGATCCTTGGTCTCGTCGCTGGCTTTCTGATCATCGCATTGATCGCAACCTCGCTTTGCCGGGCCCGGTTTGCCGCGCGCGATGCCGCGAAACGATAGGAGCTCATGCATGCGCTGGTTCAAGACGATCATTCTGGAGCTTTACGGCCTGTTCGTGGATGACGGCAGCTTTGCAATCACAATCGTTGTATGGCTTGGCGTCGCGTGGCTTGTGCTGCCATGGCTGATTCCGGGCTCGGCCTGGGGCGGCGCAATCCTGTTCGCCGGTCTTGCCGTGATTCTCACCGAGAGTGTCTGGCGGCATCGGACGTAGGTGGATCTCCTCCGACACGACCGATCCTATCGACCGTCTGACGACCACCTTCGGAATACGATCAAGGCTATGTTTCCCGTTTTTGGTCATCGGAATGCGATGCGGTGAAGCGAACACCGATACGCTTCTCCTTGCGCCAGATAACCCGGCACTGATGCGCGCCGTTCTCCATTACCAGGGAAAAGACGTCAGGAATTCCGATGGGTGATGTCACGTCAAGCTAGGCGCCGTACTCGGAAAGATTTCGAATTGAGCAACTGATCGCACCTCCACCAAAGGAGACCCCGCGACGCGGTGTTGAACGATGTTCCTCCATTTGAGAACTCCATGATGTAGTCTTCAACCAACGCCTAATCTCAGGGACGCGGCGAAAATGCCGCGGGATGCGGTCCCGGCCGCTGCGGAATAACGAGGATACAAACGGTAATGACAACGATGAGGGCCGCCGAGACGGAAAAATCTCCAATGGCAAGCCCCCCGGCGGCGATCGGCTTGTCAAGTGAGTTGGCGATCGTGGCGCCCAGCGGGCGCGTCAGGATGAAAGCGGCCCAGAACAACGTGGTGCGAGACATCGTCGTAAAGAAGTAAAGAACAGCGACGATTGCCAAGACGACGGCGATCACAAGCGCACTGCCGTTGTAACCGAGCCCGGTGTCATCTGCCATCCAGTCGCCGAGCGCCGTGCCGAGGGTCTGCGAGAACATGATGGTCGCCCAGTAGAACGCTTCGACTTTGGGCGACGTAACGGTTTCGACGGAGACGGAGCCGAGCGACCAGTACCACAAGCCCAGTGTCGCCATGACCATCGTGAAGAGCGACAGGGAGCCGCCGAGATAGCCAATGCCGAGCGAACGATCGACCAAGTCGGCAAGCGTCGTTCCGGCGAGCGTGGTCGCCGTGATGGCGGCCCAGTACAGGAAGGGCTGAAATCGCTTCGCCCTAATCTGAGCACTCACGGCCGCAATCAATACGGTGGCAAAGATTGCAGTGCCGATCAGATAACCGAGACCCAACGTCAATGTTACCGCGTTGCCGCCCACCTCGCCCAGGGTGGTCGCGAATATCTTGATGACCCAGAATCCGAGCGTGATTGCCGGCACCTTGCTGGCTTCTGTGCTGACGATTCTGTACATGCGGCTTTCTCCGAACAACGATTGCTGATTGAACGACAAATTGACAAATTGAACATGGGAGCCGCTCTCCGACGGCTACGGATCCTGCATCGCTCGACGCGCCACGCTTGAAAATTTGCGAACGCTCATGAGGATCGCCATCGCTTGCCGACGCAGTAGCGTCATGCCGGATGCTTGCCCGCGCGCTGCGGCAACAGGATCAGGCACGCAAGGATGAAGGCTGCGATCACCGCCGATGCGAGCGGTCTGCTGAGACTGAGACCCCCGGCAGCGACCGGTTTATCGAGGAAGTCGCCGACCGTCGCGCCGAGCGGACGGGTCAGAATGAAGGCCGCCCAGAACAGCAGCACCCGCGACACGTTTGTGCGATAATAGAGTGCGACAACGACGGCCAGCCCGGCCGCAAAGACGAGAGCGCCCCCTTCATAACCAAGGCCGCCGGTGTCGGCCAGCCAGTCGCCGAGCGCAGTGCCGAGGGTTTGCGAGAACGTGATCGCTCCCCAGTAAAACGCCTCGACCTTCGGCGTAGAGACAGTGTTGACCGATACCGTTCCCTCCGACCAATACCAAAGCCCGAGGACGCTCACGAGGCAGAGAAACAGCAGCGATGAGCCGCCGGTATAACCGATCCCGAGCGATCGGTCGGCGAAGTCGGCCATCGTGGTGCCAAAGGTGGTCGAGGCCACGATGGTCGCCCAGTAGAGAAACGGGTGAAAGCGCTTCGCGACGATCTGTGCGATCACGAACGCGATGAGCAGCACCGCGAACAAGGCTGTTCCCGCCAAATAACCCCAGTTCAGCGTCATGGTGACGGTGTCACCGCCGGTCTCGCCGAGCGTTGTGGCAAGAATTTTGATGATCCAGAAGCCGAGCGTGACTTCAGGGACTTTGCTCAATGCGAATTTCTGGGCTGGGGTCATGATTGCATTTCCGTTATGTAGCCGGCCACCCGGCGCGTGCGAGGACGCACCGGGTTTGTTCGTGGGACCATGCTGCGGGTCAGTCCGGATGAGGACCTTCTGTCTTGTTTTCGAGCACCTTGCCGCTCGCGGCATCGACGCCGACTTCCTGCGTCCGCGAGCCGTTCTTGATGTCGAACGAATAACGCAGGCCGCTGCCTCCGGATTCGCGCTCAAGCTCTTCGTCGGTGACTTTCCCGGGATGGGCCTTGAGGGCGGTTTCCCGGGCCTGCGTAATGGTGACCTTCGCTTGACCGGCAAGCTTTTGACCGGTGTAGGCCAGCGCTGGCGCCGCGAGCGCCAGCAAGATACCTGCGGCGCCCAAGGCGCCCAGGCGATACGGGGTAGTCCTGATCATGTGTCTCTCCAATTCGCCCCCGCTTGCGAACGGATGCGCGACGCGTCGGCGACGGCCCGCTCCGATGAGATGACCATGGCCCCGGAGACTGAGGACAAAATGAGCCTGGGTGGGGCGAGAAGAAAAAAGAGCGCTATGCCGGTAATGTGACGCGCGCGAGAACGCCGGCGGCCCCGTCGGGGCGATTCTCGACGGTCAGGACAAGACCGTTGCGCTCGGCAATTCGCCGCGCGATCGCCAGCCCCAGACCGGTTCCCTCGACGTCCGGCGGCGACGCGCGATAGAACCGATCGAAGATGCGGGAAACGGCGCCGGGCGGCAAACCGGTACCCGTATCCAGAACCTCGACAACGCTTCGCCCGTCGCGCAGAGTCAGGGAAACGTCCACCTGCCCGCCGGAGGGCGTGTACCGCACGGCGTTATCGATCAGGTTTGCGAATAGAACGCGCAATTCCTCGACCGAACCATGCAGCGTCGCGGACGTCTCCATCCGGGCCCCGAGATCGATGCCCTTGTGTTCGGCCAGCACCACATGATCGCCGACGCAGTCGAGCAGCAGCGGACCCACCTCAACCGTTTCGCTGAGGGGTGCTACGGGTTCATCGAGGCGAGCCAGTCGCAGCAGTTGACCGACGAGGGCGCTCGCGCGCCTTACGCCCTGCGCAAGTGCCGCCTTGCCAGCCTCGAATTCCGCTCCGACCGAACCGGAACTGTTGATCTTGAGGTTATCTACCTGGATTTGCATCGCGGCGAGCGGGGTGCGGAGTTCATGCGCCGCGTCGGAGAGAAACCGCTTCTGCGCTTCGACGGCGGCGCGCAGGCGCTCGATCAGGCCGTTCATGCTTTCGACCAGAGGCGCCACTTCGACCGGAATTCCGGTGAGGGGAATGGCTGCGGCCGCTACCGCACTTCGATTGGCGATATCTCGCGCCAAGGTGTCCAACCGTCCAAGCATCCGGTTCAGCGCCCAGCCGACGACGAGCCAGGACAGCGGTATGACGATCAGGATCGGCGCCGCGGCCCCCACGGCGGCGCTTCGGGCAAACTCCTGACGAACCTTGTCGCGCTGCGCGACCAGCACGGTCCAGGTGTCGTTGTCCGTTGAATAAACCCGCCAAGGTTCGCCGGCGATGACGACATTTTCAAAGCCAGGTTTCCTCGGCCGCGCGATATTGAGACCGCGAAGCGTGGTATGGACAACGACGCCACCCTTCCAGATCGTTACCGCAATCTGATCTTCCGGATCCTGATCGCTGGCCGGCGGCGCGTCAGCATCGGGAAGACCCAAACCGGCGTTGAGTGCAACCTGGCGTAGCTGCCCGTCAAGAAAATCAGCGGCTTCGTCACGCGCAAGCTTGTAGGCGAGCAACATCGCGGCGGCGCCGACCAAGGTCAGAAGAACGGTCATCGAGACAAGGGTTGCTCGCCGGAGCGATACCGTCGTCATGATTTTTGTACCATCCAGCCCGCCCCCCTCACATTGAAGATGATGTCCTTCCCAAACTTGCGCCGTATCGAGTAGATCAGGGCATCGACCGCGTTGCTTTCCACCTCTTCTCCCCAGCCGTAAATACGCTCCTCCACCTGCGCGCGGGAAAGAATACGACCCGGGCGCTCCATCAAGGCGTGCATCAAAGCGTACTCGCGGGCAGGCAATACCTGCACGATGTCGGCATGCGACAACTCATGGGTCTCGGTGTTGAGCTCAATCGTGCCCGTCACCAGATAGGATGTCGCGCTGCCCGCCCGACGGCGAAGGACCGCGCGCATTCTGGCGAGCAACTCCCGTGTCTCGAACGGTTTGACGAGATAGTCGTCCGCGCCGAGATCGAGCCCGGCCACCCGAGAATCAAGCCCTTCGCGCGCCGTGATGATCAGCACAGGTGTATCGAACCCCCGGCTCCGCGCCGCCTTCAAAAGATCGAGACCTTCAACGCCAGGCAGCCCGAGGTCGAGCAGCACAATCGCATGTCCGCCATCGGCGAGCGCGGCTTCCGCCTCTCCGCCGGCGCGCACCCAATCTACCGACATGCCTTCCTCCGCAAGCGTCCGGGAAAGGCCCTCGCCGATCATCGCGTCGTCTTCCAAGAGCAGAACGCGCATCGCCAATTCACTCACATCCCGGGGCAAAAGGCCACGCTACTTAGGGAAACCGCCGCGCCCACTCGATGGCTTTTCCATTACAATAGAATGGTGCCAATCTTCGGTCCAAGACTTGTGCGCGAACAGGACGTGGTTCATTCGCTCGGACGTCGCTTTATCCTGACGCCCTTGACAGTCTCATCTTACAAACCATGAGGTCGATTGAATCGAGCCCATTTAGAACGTCCATCGGACCTTTCACAGCTTTAATCTTTGCGTAGCATTTCTTGCTCTTATCAACATCTTAAAACTTTTTGCGCTCAGCGCATTCCCGACGCTTACGGTACAGCACTGTCGAACCGATGGCAGCGCAGCTCTGCGGATTTCCGCCAGCTCTTGAGTGTGCCCTAGAGCTGGCGATCAATTTGTGTCGTCGCCAACGCGCGGCGTTTATGGGAGACACGTCTCTGACGGATAGTCATTGTATATGGCCTGCATCAGCGCAGAGCCGCGAGACGAGACGACATAGAGGTTTTCGCTTGCTTCGATATTCAGTGCAGGCGCACAAACATCACGCTCGGATCAATTGCAATGTCATT
>JAGVII010000055.1 GCA_020056155.1 Afipia sp. | reverse complement strand
GACACCGGCGACTGCGGGCCACCGACCGCGGCCTGCGCCTCGCGCAAATCCTCCGCGACCTTTTCACCCTGCATCATCACGGTGCGACGTTCCGCCAGCGAGGTTTCCTCGCCGTCCTGCGGATTGAGCTTCTTCAGTTCGTCGGAGGCATGGCGCAGATAGTCGGCCTCGCGCGCGGCGCGCTCCATCCCGGCGCGATGCTCGTCGAGTGCGGCACGTGCCGTGCGGCGCGCATCCCACAGCGTCTCGACCGCGCTAACGTCTTTCTCAAGCGCCGCGAACGCATCAAGCAGCCGCCTGTGCGTGGCGGTGTCCACCAGCGCGCGCTCGTCGTGCTGGCCGTGAATTTCAACCAGTGTCGTGCCGACCGCTTTCAGCGTCTGCACGCTGATCGCCTGATCGTTGAGGAAGGCGCGGGTGCGCCCGTCGGCGAGCTGCACCCGGCGCAGGATCATTTCGCCGGTATCGTCCAGGCCGTTTTCGCGCAGGATGGCGCTGGCGGGATGTTTCTTCGGCACGTCGAACACGGCCGTCACCTGGCCCTGCTCCGCGCCGTTACGAACCAGACTGGCGTCGCCGCGCCCGCCCAAGGCCAGCGCGAACGCGTCCAGCAGGATGGATTTGCCCGCACCGGTTTCGCCGGTGAGGACGGCAAGGCCTTTGAGAAAGTCGATATCGAGCCGCTCGATCAGGACGATGTCGCGGATCGAAAGCCGGGCCAGCATGCGGGGTTAGTCCTGCAACAAGAGATCAGCCGAGGCCGACCTTCTTGAACGCCCGGGTCATCCAGGAATCCTTGTTGGCGGTCGGCTCGACTCCGCCGGACTTTACAAGACTGTAGGCGTCTTTGTACCAGCGGCTGTCAGGAAAGTTGTGGCCAAGCACGGCGGCGGCGGTCTGGGCCTCGCCGACGATGCCGATTGCCATATAGGCCTCGGTCAGACGGGCCAGCGCTTCTTCGACATGGCGCGTGGTCTGATACTGCGTCACCACCACCTTGAAGCGGTTGATGGCGGCCGTGTAGTCCTTCTTGTCCATGTACCAGCGGCCGACGGTCATCTCCTTGCCGGCGAGCTGGTCGCGGGCAGCCTCGATCTTCCGCCTGGCGCTGGTGGCGTATTCCGAGGTCGGATACTTGCGGATCACTTCCTCAAGCGCGGCAATGGACTTTTCGGTGCGGCCCTGATCGCGCGAGACGTCGGGAATCTGGTCGAAATTCGAGGCGGCGATCAGGTACTGCGCATAGGCGGCGTCCGGGCTGCCGGGGTGCAGCGCGACGTAACGGTTGGCGGAGGAAATGCACTCGTCGTAATCGCCGTTCTCGTAAGCCGCATAGGCCGACATCAGCAGCGATTTGCGCGCCCATTCGGAATATGGATGCTGGCGATCCACCTCCTCGAACTTCTTCATCGCCGACTTGCGGTCGCCCTTCTTGTTCATCAGGTACAAGCCCTCGTTGTAGAGCTTGTCAGCCGGCTCATCGACGAAGGTTTCTTCCTTGGCGAAATACTTGTCCCACAGCGCACCGGTGCCGCAACCGCTGAGCGTCACAGCCAGGGCGATCAGCCCGAACGCAAGGCGCGCCTGACGGCCAATGCGGCTCGTAAAAGAGGGGTCGGAAGTGTTGCGCAGTTCGAGCGTCATACGTTTGGCCGACCTGAGTGTAAAATCCCGACGCGGGTTTGGGTTGCTGACACGCCTGCTGCCGTCATCGCGGCACGAACAATCCCGAGGCTCGTCCAGCGCGCCTATGTAACTGAAAAACTGACCTTAACCAACCGGATAGGTGGACAATTCGCCGGGATTAAGGCGGATCGCCGCTGCCCGACAATGCCTTGTTTAAGCAAGGAACTGGTTAAACCGGGAGTTCCAGCGAGCTGCAGGCGTTCAGGACACGTCCGGCGCGAAGGCCACCGCGACCATGCCGCCAGCAACATCGGCGTGGCCGCGTGCGCGGCGGGCGACAACCGGGCGTTCCAGCACCGGCTCGGTGGCTTCCACCACCCGCCAGGCATGGCGGTCGGCCATCAGGGCGGTGAGCACGGCATGGTTGAGCTTGTGGCCGCCACGCACCGAGCGATAGAGGCCGATCAGCGGCAGTCCGGCCAGCGCCAGATCGCCCACCACGTCGAGAACCTTGTGACGGACACACTCGTCGGCGTAGCGCAGGCCTTCGGTGTTCAGAACGCGGGTCTCGTCGAACACCACGGAATTTTCGAGCGACGCACCGAGCGCGTAACCAGCGCTCCAGAGCTTGGTGACATCGCCCATGCAGCCGAAGGTGCGGGCGCGGGAGATGTCGCGGCGGAAGCTGTCGGCGTCAAGATCGAAGGCATAAGCCTGGCGGCCGATCGGCGAATTCGCGAAGTCGATTTCGAGTTCGGCACGGAAACCGCCGGCATACGGGCGAAGTTCGCCGAACGATTCACCGAGTTCGACCTGCACCTGCTTCAGAACTTCAATGAAACGGCGGGCGGCGTTCTGCTGCACGATACCGGCCCGATCGATCGCGTCCACGAAGGGAGCGGCGCTGCCGTCCATGATCGGCACTTCGGGTCCATCGACTTCGATGGTGGCGTTATCGACGCCCATGCCGCGCAGCGCAGCCAAAACATGTTCTGCGGTAGAGACCAGCGCGCCCTGCTGGTCGCCCAGGACGGTTGCAAAATCGGTGGCGATGACGGAGGCCGCGATGGCGGCAACTTCACGATCAGCGCGGGTAAAGACAAAACCTGAATTGATGTCGGCTGGTCCGATCGTGACGCTGACCGGAGTTCCGGAATGAACGCCGATGCCCGTCACGGTGACTTGCGACCGGAGCGTTGTCTGCCGACTCGATTTCATTCCCGATTGCCCAAAGTTTTAGTCATCCCAAGTCGCTGTAACCGAACTGGTTTCGCCTGTTGAGTCGGCGCTGCGACCAAGGATCGTCCCCAAAGTGCGAGAACCTTAACCCCTGCGCACCAGAGCGCCACTCACGGTTGTTTACAGATTGTTACCCCAAACTCGCCGCATTCACGCCGCGGGTCTGGCCCATTTCGGCGGCTGAAAGCACCTGTCGGACGATTTGCAGCCCGCCGCAACTCGCATATTTTACCAGCAAAAACAAATATTTAATTTACGATTCGAACCTCGCGGCCATCTATCAGCAAAATGCCCCGGCTTTTGGCCGGGGCATTTTGTCATTCATCCATTGTAACAAAACGTCAGGTGGCCTGGCGCCGCAAAAAGGCGGGGATATCCAGATGGTCCTCACCGCTGTTCTGGGGCGCGACCGGGGCCGGACGGCCGTGCGAATCAAGCCCCTGAGGCGCCGGACGTCGGGCGTATTCGGATACCGGAGTACCGGAGCCACCATATTCGGCGGGAACCGGACGCTGCGGCTTGCGCTCGGGCAGCGGCGGCATTGTCGGCATGGCCGGACCGGAGGCACGCGCTGCGATCGGCGGCTCGCTTTCCTCGTCGCGGCGGCCAAGGCCGACATTGGCCAGACGCTGCAACAGCGAGGCGCGCTTCTGCGGCGGATGCTCCTCGGCGGTTTCACCGCGAGCCTGCCGGATCTGATTCTGGGCAGGCACCGGCAATTCCTCGAACTGCGGCATGCGCGGCGCACGAAGCGGCATCCGCTCGGCAGGCTGCGGAATGAAGGACGCCGGAGGAGCGGCTTCCTGCAGGTTCATCGGCTCATCGTGATCCGGAAACAGCGACGGCTTCGGCGGGATCGGACGCACGCTGACGTCGCCATAGGCGGCGGGCTGCATCGGAGCCGGGGCTGGAGCCGACGGCGACACGGCTTCGGCGATCGCCGCCAGCGCGGCGCGATCGATCTGGTCCGCAGTGGCACGGACAGGCGCAGGTGCGGCAGCGGTCGCGGCCTGCTTCTGCTGCTGTGCGCGCTCGGCCATGCGCTGGTTGTCGGCGCGCAGACGTGCGGTCAGTTCGGCAAGACGGCTTTCCGGAGCACCGCCCGTCACCACCGGAGGAGCGGTCGCGCGGCTGGCGGCCACGGTGTCGATGCCGGTGGCGACCACCGATACGCGGATAACGCCGTCGAGGCTCTCGTCGAACGTCGCGCCAACGATGATGTTGGCGTCGTTGTCGACCTCTTCACGAATACGGGTGGCAGCTTCGTCGACTTCGAACAGCGTGAGGTCCTTGCCGCCGGTAATCGAGATCAGCAGGCCGCGCGCGCCGCGCATCGACGAATCGTCGATCAGCGGGTTGGCGATCGCAGCTTCCGCCGCGGTCAATGCGCGCTTCTCGCCCGTCGATTCGCCGGTGCCCATCATCGCCTTGCCCATTTCGCGCATCACGGCGCGGACGTCGGCGAAGTCGAGGTTGATGAGGCCTTCCTTGACCATCAGGTCGGTGATGCAGGCGACGCCCGAATAGAGCACCTGGTCGGCCATCGCGAAGGCGTCGGCAAAGGTGGTTTTTTCGTTGGCAACCCGGAACAGGTTCTGGTTCGGGATGATCAGCAGCGTATCGACCATCTTCTGAAGCTCGGTAATACCGGCCTCGGCGGTGCGCATCCGGCGCTGGCCTTCGAAGTGGAACGGCTTGGTGACGACGCCGACGGTGAGGATGCCCATATCGCGCGCGGTGGCGGCGATGACAGGAGCGGCGCCGGTGCCGGTGCCGCCGCCCATGCCCGCGGTGACGAACACCATGTTCGCGCCCGAGAGATGGTCCTTGATCTCGTCGATCACTTCCTGGGCGGCCGCGGCGCCCACGTCCGGCTGCGAACCGGCGCCGAGACCCTGGGTGACCTGGGTGCCCATCTGCACGATGCGTTCGGCCTTCGACATGGTCAGGGCCTGCGCGTCGGTGTTGGCGACGACGAAATCGACGCCCTGCAAACCGGCGGTGATCATGTTGTTGACGGCATTGCCGCCCGCGCCGCCCACACCGAACACGGTGATGCGGGGCCTCAGCTCGCGAACATCAGGGGGGGTGAGATTGATGGTCATGGTTGCCTCTCGATTATGCGCGCGCGTGGGGGCTTGGGCTGCACGCCAAAGCGGTTGATGGAATGGTCCGATCCGGTGTTGAGATCATCAGAAGCCCTCTCGAAGCCATCTGCCGACCTTTCCGAAATAGCCGTTGGTCCCTGTCATGATCTGCCGCGTGTGCCGCGGTTCGACGTGTTCTAGGTGTGCGAATTGCGGATAGACCAGGAGGCCGGTCGGCACCGCGAAGGATGCGCTCTTGGCCTCAACGGGCAGCCGTCCGAAGCCGAGCGGGCGGCCGATGCGGACCTCGCGGCCCAGAATGCGGCTGGCAAGATCAGGAATTCCGGTGAGCTGCGACGCACCGCCGGTCAATACAACTCGCGCCCGCGGCTCTGCCGCAAAAGGGGAATCCGCGAGCCGGTCCCTGACCATTTCAAAAATCTCCTCGACCCGCGGCTTCACGATGTTTGCAATCGCGGCGCGGGAAACAATCTGCGGCTCGTCCCGGTCGTGATCTCCCGCCGTTGGCACACTCATGACTTCGCGCGCGTCAGAACCACCGGTTAGCACGGTGCCATATAACGTCTTGATTCGCTCGGCATCCGCAATGCACGCGCCTAAACCGCGCGCCAAATCCATCGTGATGTGCTGTCCGCCGACCGCAAAACCGCTGGCGTGAACACACTGCCCGGCCGAATAGGTCGCGATCGTCGTCGTGCCCGCGCCCATTTCGATCACGGCTGCGCCAAGATCGGCTTCATCGTCGGTCAGCACAGACAACCCGGCCACATACGGCCCGGCAGCCATCGCTTCGACGTTAAGATGACAGCGCTCGACCACCAGCATCAGGTTTTTGGCCACCGTTGCGTCGGCGGTAATGACGTTCATGTCGATTCCGAAGTGGCGCGCCACCATTCCGCTCGGGTCACGGACACCTTTGACGCCGTCCAGCGAGTAGCTGGCGGGCAGGACATGGAGCACGGTGCGTCCGCGCGGCGTCGCGTGATGCATGCCGGCGCTGATAACGCGGCTCATGTCGGCGGGGGTCACCCCTCCGCCACGCAATTCGGAGGAGGCCTCGACCATATCGCCCTGCAGGCGGCCGGCCGATACCGACAGCAAGACCGACTCGACGCGGACCTTGGCCATCCGCTCCGCCAGCGCCACCGCCTGGCGCACAGCCTGCTCGCATTCATTGAGATCGACCACCGCGCCGGCTTTGACCCCACGCGACTGGATATGGCTCAGCCCGATCAATTCAACGGCATGGGTGCGGCCGCGCAGCGCATCGCTCGGCGGGCACGGCTTCAGCCGCGCGATCAGACAAGCGATCTTGCTGGTGCCGATGTCGAGCGCGGCGACGAGCGCCGTCTTGTTCGGCGGCATCTGCCGGGTCTTCGGGGTCTGGACGCGATCGAGACTGGTCATGCGTTTCCAGCCTTCTTCGGTTTCTTGTCCTTGAGCAGGT
>JAGVII010000636.1 GCA_020056155.1 Afipia sp. | reverse complement strand
GCGCGAAACGCAAACGTTTTGAATTAAATCGCCGCAGCAAAGTAAGGATCGGATTTAGAGAGTTCCGCCATATTGGAAAGCGGAGGGTTGGGGTTTGACTCAAGGGAAAGCCAGAGGCTGCCATGAGTACGGACTTCAACATCAGACCGGTGGGGGCATCGGTTATCGCAACATACGTCGAGCCTGCGTTCAACGCAGCGAAGACGGCTGTCCCGACGCAGCTTCCGCCTGACAAGGCGGTCACGGCGCCGGATGCGTCCCTGCACGTGCGCAACAATCCGCAGGCAGAGACAGATCGGCTCTCAAAGCAGGTGGTGATCGATCGCGCATCGGCCGAAATCGTCTATCGCACCGTCGACAGCGCGACCAGTCTGGTCGTCCGCCAGTATCCGGATGAAGCGCGGCTGCGCGCGCGCGCCTATCTGCGGGCGATGGATATCGCCCGGGAGGACAACATGCGCCGGAATACCGATCTGAGAATCTGAGATTGGGTCGAGGCTCGCGGGCACCGCGAGCCGTCAGCCCTGCTTGGCGTAAGCCGTCTCGAGTGACTGCGCGCCGGTGGCGGGGTTGGTCATCACGGTCTTGACCTGCGCCGTGCCCTGCTTGGTCAGCGTGAACTTCGAGTCGCCGATCCGGAACGAATTGTCGCGGATCAGGACCTCCTGATATTTCATCGTGGCGCCGCTCTGGTACCTGACCTTGGCGCGAAAGCCGACGACGTTGGACACCTGGATGCTGAACGACTCGTTGTTGGCGTACTTGCCGGTCCAGTTGCCCTCATAGCTTGGGGCATCGACAGGCACATAGGGGCCTTTCGAGTAGTTGACGTTCGCGCCAACCGCCACGTAGTTGGCCGATATGATGCCAAGGAGATCAGCCACAGCGAGACCCCGCTCGTTATGCCCGGCCGGACAGTCCGGCCGCAAGGTTGCAGTTGATGTCGATCAGCGGCTTGAGTTTCTCGCGCTGCGGATTGAGCTGCAATTCCATCGTCTGCGTCATGACGAAGGTGCCGATGTTGACGATGTTCTGACGAACCTCGACGGGCTGCGGATTGTCGTCGCTGGTGACCGCGCTGAGCAGGATTGCCCAGAGTTTGCGGTTGAACAGCAGCGCCGCGGCGAACTCATCGTCGGTGCGGCCGAGATCGTTCATGATGTCCTGTAGCTTGTTCGCTGCCTTCAGTAGAGCTTGAGCTTCAATCTCCCGGGGAGATGCCGTCGTTTGAGCAGTCCTTGCGTACGCAGCGTGAGACATCCATCACCTCGACAAGAGTTCTTCTTCGCGCTTCATCAGTTTCCTGATTTCTCTTAGAGCTTTGTAAAGATCACCGTTTAAAATATGATTACTTGCGGCTTCAATTTGTCCGCGGGAACTTGGTACCGCCTCGAGCATGTCACGCACGAAGCCAAGATAAAGCTCCTGATATTTCGGAATGTCGTCTTCGAGGTACATCTGCTGAACGCAGAGATAAATCCGCTTGACCGGCGTGTTCGCGGTCTCCGCCGTCAGGATATCCTTCTCGCGCAGGATCGGCGTATCGCCGTCGATCAGGAATGTCGCGCGGTGCTCGGAATTGGTGATGACGCTCTGACCGATCACGATTCGCTCGAACGGCTTGAGCTCGACTCTGAGAGGCACGTTCTGTCTCCCTTGCTGTGTGGCTCCTGTCAGGCTGCTGCTTGCCAATGCAGCTCTTCGAGCAATAGCGGCGGTTTACGGCGCAAAAGAAGCGGCGAGATGCCCCTCGCCGCTTTCCTGTTCTGATCCCTAGCCGTCTCTTAAGTCCTGAGAAGCTGAAGCACGCTCTGCTGCGACTGGTTGGCGAGCGCCAGCGCGGACACCGCGATCGACTGGCGGGTCGCCAGCGCCTGGCTGTTCGCCGCTTCCTCGTTGGTGTCGGCGACGGTGAGGTTCGCCGAGCCGGTCTGCAGCACATTGATCAGGTTCTTGGAGAAATCCTGACGGATCTGCACGATCGACAGGTTCGAACCCAGCGTCGATGCCTGCGAGCGCAGGAAGCTGCCGGCGTTGTTCAGCGCTGTCAGGATTCTGTTGGTCGAGGCGTTGTCGATGAAGTCGGTGCCCTTGACGAGCGTGCCGAGCCCGAGACCCGGAGGATCGAGCGCCGTGCCTGCGATGTTCAGCGTGGACTTGCCGGTTTCGTTGAACACCAGCTTGAGCTGATCGCCTGCAAGCAGGTTGACGCCGTTGAACGATGCATCCTGCGACGTCGTCCGGATCTGGTCGATGATGTTGTTGTACTGGGACACCAGACCCGCGCGCGTGGCCTGCGAGGTCGCGTCGGCCTGAGCACTCGCGACGGTCACGCCCGTGAAGGCGTTGCCGGGATCGGTTGCGGTGCCGCCGATCAATGCGATGTTCGACGATGCCGCATCGTTGGTCGTGGTCAGGGTGATGCGCCCGGTGGTGCTGACGCTGGCCTGCAGATTGTTTGCGACCAGCGCGGCATTGAGCTGATCGAGAGTCGAAACCTGACCCGCACCGGCGCCGAAGGTGATGTTGGTCGGTACACCGCCGCCGGTCGAGGCGATGGTCAG
>JAGVII010000795.1 GCA_020056155.1 Afipia sp. | reverse complement strand
CGAGGCGATCGCCGCCGCCGCTGCGGCCGGCCTCAAGGACCACGACCGCTGGCTGACCGCCCGCACCCTGCTCGCCCGCAAGCTCGAGGGCCGCCGCTCCACCTCAAAACTGCCGGCGCTCTTGGATTACGTGCTGACCCGGCCGATCGTCTCGGCCGGCATGATCGCGGAGGAACTGAGGATCACACCCCGCGCCGCCCAGGACCTCGTCGGGGAGCTCGGGCTGCGCGAGGCTACAGGAAGAGCACGGTACCGGGCTTGGGGGATCCTTTAGTATGACGGTGGATAGCAAATGGATTGATTCGCTGTCGTAAGTGCACGGGAGTTTGCGCATGATCAAAGATGTAATTGATCTCGGCGGTCCCGCGGTGAAGAAAGGGAATTCGTAACCGGCGCAAATGGCTTTCGCGGGTTGAATAAGGCAAACGCTCGGGGGGAAAATGGCGGAGCAAAGGGTCGGGCGTTACAGGTTGACGCGCAAAATCGTCCCTGGCGATTCAAAGCGGGGGATACCCGACCTGTGGCAGGCCGAAGATCAAGGAGACCTGTATTACGCAAAGCTCTGGACGAAAGGTCCCGGCGATAGCGCTGCGATTCAAGCGTTATGGAATCGAGAGGTTCGCGGCCTCATGCGGCTGCAAGGCTACCCGGGAGCGTCCGAACTGTTCGTAAAGCTGCGTGATCTGGACTCGGACGAGAAGTATTTTTTCGCAATCCTCGACGGCGGCAGAAGACAGGTCCTCGCCGATGTGCTGCAGAATCGAAGCCGATATCACTGGCTTCTGAACCTGGCCGAGGTAAGTCGGCGTCGCCCACTTTGGGAAGGGTTGCTCCGGATAGCCGAAGCGCTCGCAATCCTCCATCGAGAGGGCACGCTCCATCGCTCCCTGTCGCCATCTGCCGTGTTCGTTAGTCCGGACGGGCAGGGCGAGTTTCGGCTAAGCGGATTCGAATGGTCCTTGCGACTCGCGGGACCCGACACCGGCGCGTCAAGGGTATCGCGCAAGAGCGTGCTTTTCGCTCCCGAGCTTGATAAGCCAGACGGCGAATATTCCACAGCGACGGACTGGTACGATTTTGGCCTGACCGCTGCCGAGCTTTTCGGCGTGCCCGTAAAAAACACGAAGAAGCGAGCAGCGCTGCCTGCGCTTATTGGCAACCTAACGAACCTCCGAGAGGCTGAACGAGCAATTCTTCGACGCTTGCTGGAGGAAAGCCAGGAACAACGTCTCGTCGACGCTGATGAAATCGAACAGCTGTTGCGGCAGATCATACGAGATCTCGGCACTGTAACCTCCTCGGCAGGGAGGGATCTGCTAGTTGCGGTGCGTCTCAGTTCAGACCTGGATATAGCACGGACCATCGAGGTCGTCTCAGAAGGACAAGCAAGCGCCCACGATCCCATTGCTCAACGCGATTGGATTCGAAAAGACTTGAGGGGCGATGTTCGCATAATCGGTCGGACCACCCCCTCACCTTACTACGTCCTAAAGGGTGAGAAGCTTGAGTACAGGGTTCGTAACTGGTCAGTCGACAGTTTAACGACATGGGATGTCGGCTTCTGCGACGGGATCGAACGAGTCCCCAGGATCAATTCCGACGATCAGCTCTTCAGCTTAGGTCAGCGCAAGCTCGACGTGCAGCTGTTCCCACACATTCGAAAGAATATTCGGTCGGTGCGAGATAGGTCGGCGCAGTGGGACAAGGTGTTTCCGATCCGCACTCAACGGACCGAGCTTCCAGCTAATCTTCGCACCGTGCACGAGTTTTTCCGAATTACGCAACAGCTCGATACGGTCCTGACCGTCGCGCAGATTTGTGCCGTTGACATTCTGGAGGTTGATAAAGGCGCCAATGACACGATGATCGTTGTGACTCCCGTCCAAGAGCCAGAACGGGCAGACTTAGCGCGATTTCTCAATCTAGCTCCTCCTCCAGAACAGGTTCAAGACTGGTTCAAGCTTGGAGCGGAGGCCGTCTCGGCGGATGATGAGGAAGACCCGAAGCAGGACCGGTACTCATTCCTCGACCGACACACAATCGGGAGCGACACCTCGTCAACAACGTGGCGGTTTGTAAAAGCCAAGCCCGACCCAAAGGGACCGCGCTACCTTTTCCGAACCCAAGGCGCCGCCGCCGTCCGGGAGGGTCGAGCCTACCTAGCTCGAAATCATGGTGGCACACTCGCGCAGATCCGGCGACGGCATAAAGCAATCGAGGATTTGCGTCTCTTTGAAGGGTTGTTGCGGCTCGTAGCGTCACCCCGTGAAGTGACGCGCAACAATTCCGATGCCCTGCCGCCAGCTAAGGCGGCCATACCGCTTGATGACTCCAAGCTCACGGCACTTCAGCGACTTTGGAGGACGCAGCCCTCCTTTGCGATCCAGGGACCTCCTGGTACCGGCAAGACTACATTGATCAAAGCTTTTGCCGACCGGCTCTTCAACATCGACTCGAGCGCGCAGATCCTAATTACTGCCCATTCTCATCACACCGTAGACGACGTCCGAGACAAACTTTCAAAGGTCTTCGCCGGCCACGATAACCACCACCGACCAATTGTTCTGCGCCTAGGTGCTGACGACGGCGATGCCGATAGTTCGGAGAGCGTCACCGAAGCCCTCATCTCACAGCTCAATAAAAGCGATTTGGCACGGCGCTCGCCTACACACCTACAGGACAGGCTGTCTTCCGCGGTCGACCGTGGCGGCCGAAGAAATCCCGATGCCGATACCGATGTCCGTACGATGCAGGTTCTGGTGCAAGATGCGGCCAACCTCACTTTTTCAACGCTCAATTCGCCGGAGCTGGCAGACCTCGCAAGCCGCGGTCGGCGCTTCGATTGGTCGATTATTGAAGAAGCGGGCAAGGCGCACGGCTTCGATATGGCGACCGCTCTACAAGAGAGCCATCGGCTGCTTTTGATCGGGGATCACCATCAGCTTCCTCCGTTCAATGTGCGACGCTTCACCGATCTTCTCGGTGACCCGCTCAAGGTCCGGAAGGCGATTCAGGGAGGCGCTCGATTTGCGCCTGGATTGGTTGACCCTTCACTGGTGGCGGACGACGAGGATCGGGATCCTTTCGTCGAACGCTGTGCTGAGTGGGCGCGCATGGTCAAACTATTTGAGACGATCTTTACCCGAAGCGCCCGGGGTGGCGGAGAGGGTTCGCCTGCTGCGATTCTGACCGACCAGCACCGCATGCATCCACACATCGCCGAACTGGTCGGGAAAGTGTTCTATCCCGACGAGGAGGGCGGCACGATTTTGCACTCTCCGCCCGAAACCCACGAGCGCTTTGAAGGCCCGACGCCGTTCATGATTCCGACGGCGTCCTGGTTGCCGGAGCAGCGAGTGGTGTGGTGCGACGTCCCGTGGGAACGAAAAGAGGAGTTCGCTGAAGGTGAAGTCGAGGGCCTGTTTGCTTCGAGGCCAGAGGCCGAACTGGTCGTCAAGATTCTCGAGGAAATTCAGCCGTGCGGCGAGGAGCCTTGCAACCTACAAATTCTCTCACCATACAACGGCCAGTTGGACGCCATCAGAACAACCATCGGGCGAGCATACGCGTCCGGGCATCTGCCACACATGTTCAAGCCCCCATTTGACCTCGGCCATGGAAAGAGAATGGGCGCGACGGTCGACGAATTCCAAGGCTCTGAGGCGGACATCGTGATCGTCAGCCTTGTACGCAACAATGCCCTCGTTCCCTGGAAAAGCCTCGGGTTCCTCAAGGAAAAGAACCGAATGAACGTGCTGCTGAGTCGGGCGAAGCAAAAGCTCGTCATCGTGGGAAGCTGGGATTTCTTCAATTCGAGATGTAACGCAACCACGAGCGAGTATGACGAGCATGCGTACATCGGCCGGATGATGAAGGAGATGGCGTTAGCGGAGAAGGCGGGGATCCTATCGAGGGTGAGGACAACTAAATGAAATACCTTTATGTGCCCCTCTACAGGATGGCTGTGAGTTATCTGTACAGTTTTGGCCGGCGCTGGAGCCTGATTGAGCATATGCTCCTCGTCGAGAGTACAGTGGCAAAGCACACGGCCACTGAGCTAGCGGCAATAGCCAACGTCCCGCACAGGCTCGTCGTCGAAGCGTTGATCAATCTCTTGCGCGCGAATTGGATCGAGGTGCGCAGCGACAATGACAAAGTCTACTTCGCCGCCACTCCGGCGGGACAAAGGCACGCCAAAGAAAAGACGCTTCCTGAACGTTTGCAGAAAGACATACGCTGGGACTCTGTCTGCGTAGAGAGATTGACAGGTCACTGGATGCGGGCCGACGACGTCGATCTTGTGTACGAAAAGGACCTTCCGGCCGACGCCGTAAAGCTATCGGCACTTCTCCATACGTTCGAGCCAAATGATGCTACCTTGCGAGACCTGTTTCGCTTGAACCTCAATGAGAGCCTGGAACCGGCGACACCGCAATTTCGCACCCCGTCTTTGCCGTACGCCCGCGTTGGAATAGCTTTCAATGAGGTGCAGGTTGGCCTTCCTCCGAATGCTCCTCTTGGCTTGCGGGCTAGTTTGGTAAACGCGTCGGCAGAAACCACAGATGATGACAATGCCGCCTATTCAGCGAAGTCGTATATGGTACAGGAGGTGGCGCGGGACGATCTCACCGCTGATGACATCATCGTCGGTGGCGCCGCTCACCTTCAGCTGCTTCGAGCGTCGTTGGAGCGGGCAAAATCAACAGTCGTGGTCCATTCATGTTTCCTGAGCGCTGACACCCTTCGCAAACTGCTGCCCGACTTCGAGCGCGCCGCAAGACGTAAGGTCCGGGTCGAGTTGCTCTGGGGTCTGCATGCGGATCCAGAAGTCGGCGGGCCGCCCAGAAAATTTTCAGATGCTGCGAATGTGCTTGCGGAACTGCCACCTGGCGCCAGGGGCCGAATCCGGCTGTCTCCACACTCGTCTGGGTCTCACGCCAAGGTGCTGCTCTATGACGATCGCGAAACGGGCCAATGGATCACGGTAGTCGGCAGCTGCAATTTTCTCTCCTCGGAATTCGATTGGCTGGAGGTATCGTTGCGGACACGCAGCGCCCTGTTCACATCGAAAGTGCTGAGCCGTTTGCTTTCTAACCAGCTTCCAGCAGTTGGCAATTGGAGCGCCACGGCACGACAACTCAATCATATTTGGTCAGAGTTAAAGATGAAGTCTCGGACTCATCCCGAGGTCGGTGAATACGCAATTTCTCTTGTAACCGATTATGATCACTATGAATGCGTGACGCTCGCGCGTGACCGAGCGTCTAAAGAGATAGAGATCGCGTGTGATCTGTATGGTTTGTCCGCGGAGACGTCGGTACTTGTCCCGATGGAAACGGCTGCATCCCGCGGGATCGACGTCCGGCTCCAGTATACCCGCCCAAGTAAATTCCTACTGGAGGAAGGCCACGAACCCGCACCAGCCGAAATTGCCAAACGCGGCATCAAGATTGTCCGCGTCGATGATGTGCACGCGAAGTACCTCGGATGGGACGAAGACAATCTGGTGATCTCAAGCTTCAACTGGATGGCAACGTCTGTCGGTGCGAGACGGTCACGTGGCGCCGAAATCGGCGCGCTGATCGAGGGTCCAGGGATTCGCACAACCCTGATCGAAAAGTTGCGTGATACGCGCGGCGAAAAAATGAGTCAGGCCGCCGAGCCCTTAGATGGGGTGATTCCGAGCTGATCGCACAACGAGCGCCATTTGCGAGAGAGCTCGGGATTCAGTTTGTTAAACACGCGGGATGAGAGTGACAAACCCGCTTGAGCCTTGCTCGTTTCGTAGCGGATTAGGGTCTCGATGACGCGGGCGCGAAACTCTTTGCTGCTCGGATCCGAGGTGGATTGGATCAGCGCGTACAGATCCTCGTAGAGGCGCTCCACTCTAGAGCGAAGCCATTCCATGCGCACCCACCGGGAAAGCAACTGCTCACTAAACAAGACCTGTGCAGCGACGGCCAGCAATTCCAGGTCCGTGGCGCGATAGACTGCAGCCCATAGCCACGCGAGTATATAGACGCAAATACGCGCTCGTTCGAAACGCAACATTCTCCCAAGAATCGATTTAGTGAAGAGCGTGTTCTCTAGAACTGATGCACTCATGCGGAGGAATGGATCGCCCTCAGGGGTGTTGTAGTAGCCTTCGGACGGAGATGGGACGAGGGGAACGGAAAACGCGTTCGAGACGAAGTCGGCAAATCGGCTCGAATGCGCACGAGACGCGAAGTACGTTCGTATCACGATGCTGCTTACGAAGATTCCGACGACTGCTACCGCGAACGTGGCTTGAACTGCTCCGTACACCTTCGGTTGTGATGTCTTATCGATAAGTAATACTACGATCGAGAGCGCTGCGGCGAGATAGAACGCAGCGTCGGATACCTTCTCTGCCGCCCCTAACGGAATATAGAACTCCGGTCCAATTGGATCTTGGCGCCTCAAGCAATTACCCCCAAATCAGCGAGTTTTCCTTTGTAACACAGCTGCCGCGTTTCGGCAGGGGCCATTCAATCCCCGGGGGGCCTGCCACCTGGCCCTCCGCTCCACCAGCGAACTTTGCGGCCGGCGCAGCTTTAATACCGCGGCTGACCCAATAACGGTTCGCGAACGCCAAGCCGTCGAGCTAGCCATTCCGATCGTCGAACCAAGGCTTGGAGAAGGTGTTCTCGCGCTGAAGAAATAGGTGATCTTGACTTACAATGCAAATGCATTACATGAAATGGCATAACGACGCAAAGGAGCCGGCTATGGCTAAGACCGCCGAAATCCTCGAGATCCCCGCGACCATCACGGACCGCGGCCAGACGACCGTGCCTGCGGCCATCCGCAAGATGCTTGCCCTCGGCAAACGCGACCAGGTGGTGTTTCGCGGGCTGGCCGACGGCACCGTCATGATCTCGAAAAAGGAGGCGGGCGCAAACCAGAGCGATCCCGTGATCGGCAAGTTCCTCGAATTCCTGGCGCGCGACATGGCAAGCGAACCGGCGCGGATTCGGCCCATGCCGAAGTCGCTGCTCACGCGCGGAAAGGCCCTGGTCAAGGGCGTCAAGGTAAACCTCGATGAGGCTCTTCCGGACGACGAGGCGTGAGCGACGGCATCCTCGAGATCAACGGCTGGACAATCTACGCGCATCCCCTCTTTCTCGATCAACTCGAGGCGATGATCGAGACCGTCGAGAAGGCGCGCAAGAAGGACCCGACAAAATACAAGAAAAAACGGGGGACGAAGCTCCTCGCGGCCGTCCTGAAAGTCGCGTTCGAAGATATTCCAGGTGACCCGACGCGCGATGTCTACCGGCAGGGAAACACGCTCGGCGAGGATTACAAACACTGGTTCCGCGCCAAATTCCTTCAGCAATTCCGCCTGTTCTTCCGTTACCAGCAATCGGTAGACGCCATGATCATCGTTCTCGCATGGGTGAACGATGACTCGACGCTGCGCGCTTACGAGAACTCGAACGACGCCTACGCGGTATTCAGGAAGATGTTGGACCGGGGAAACCCGCCAGACACGTGGAACGAACTCCTATTGGCAGCCTCGAGTGGCGAATCCAGGCGGCGCCTATCGCGCTCAACACGCGGGAGATGAGGTCAGCCGCTGTTGTTCGACCACAAGCGCCGATGGATATAATTCACGGCGTCGCCGCCAGTCTTCAACGGGAGATGTCATCGGACAGGGAGGATCCGCGAAATGCCCATCATCCAGCTTTCGGCCACGCCAAAAGGCAACGGCTATCAGGCCACGGTGACGTTTCCTGACGGCGTCTCGATCAACTCGGCGGAAACCTATCCGACGATCGGCGAAGCCATCGCCGCCGCGGCGATGAAGCTGCTTGACATGCCTGAACGCCTTGCAAGATTGGACCAAACAGGCGGTTGATCCGAGCCCGCTGGCCGACGGGGACATCGCCGTGGCACGCGGTGCGTATCATTGTTCTTTTCTCCGCTCATGCTCGAAGGCCCCGCCATTAGGCGAGGCCTTCGTCGCGAGACGTCTCAGTCGCGGCTTGGGCGAGACCAGATGAGCGAGAAGCCTTCCTCGCCTTCGACTTCGACCAGCGTCGCGTAGATCGGAGCCGGGAAGCTCGGGTCGTCCAGCTTGACCGAGTGGTACTCGCGGCCCGTGTCCTGGGACTTCTTCTTCCACATGGCGCCGAACTCGATGTTTGCGCCTGCGAAGATGCGGTAGTCCGGGGCCTTGTCCGAGGTCCGCTCGGCCGGGACGATCTTGGTCTTGACGGTGCCAAGTGCGAGGGTCTTGACGGTGCCGACGAAGCCGTTTTAGGTCAGCCGTCAACTGTCCTTCTGAAACGAAGCATCGGTGTTTGCTTCGTTATTTGCTGGAGGACACTTCCGAGATGTCCTTTAGCGCGATCGCGGCGCCCCGTGATGGAGCGCCGCGTCGATGGTTGAGCGCTTCAGCGCGACCAGATGAGAGCGAAGCCGTCTTCGTTCTCCACGAGGCTTGCGTAGATCGGAGCGGGGAAGCTCGGATCGTCGAGCTTGAGGGAGTGATACTCCCGGCCCGTCTCCTTGGCGACCTTCTTCCAGGCAGCCCCGATCTCGATGTTGCCGACGAGCGCGCGGAGGTCGGGCGACTTCTCGCTGTCCTTCTCGGCGACGACCAGGCGAGCCTTGACGCTGAGGTTGAGGGTCTTGATGACTCCGGCGAACGAACCGTCTTCGTTGCGGGTGAACGTACCGATCTGAGCCATAGGTCTTCTCCTTTGCTGTATCAGGTCGCGACCATCGCGGCCTTGATGGCGATCGGAAAACACCGGGCGACCGGCCCGCACCCGAAGGGCTGAAACGCAGTGGAAGGCGGCGCAGGGACGAGCTTCTTGCCTCGCGAGGAAGCCGCGCGGAGGCGTTAGCCGAGCACGGCGGGGAAGAAGGTCGTCATCGCGCTGTTGCGGGAACGAGGGCGGGCTGCGCAGCAGCCGAACGCGGTGTGAGATACGCCAGCAAGAAAGGCCGCAATGGACGCACTTCTGGACAGCCCTGCGAAGGAGAGACTCTGGCTTACGGCATAGAAACACCAACGACCACGGTCTGACGGACTATCGAGACACTTCCTGCGCATTGGCCACCCTCGTCATCCGAGAGGCTGCGAGGACGACATGATCCAGCTTCGTCCGGCAACGAGCTATCGGTGCATCGTGCGGCAAGAAGGCTGGGCGGGAAACGACATCATCATCGACCCTCTCCGTGCTCACCGACCGACGATCGTAGCAACTGGGGGCGACGACGGTGATCAAGCTCCTTCGTTAACTGCGCGATGCGGTGCTCGGCCCTGTCGGCACGGCGTTCCGCTTCGGTCGCGCGCCGCAGGAGTCCGGCATTCTCGGTCGCGAGCTGGCGAAGCTGACCCTGCATAATATCGACGGCGATGCGTTGTTCGGCGGCCTTCTCGGCGACGGCGGCGATCCGATCAGGAGCCCGCCGCTGCTGACGGACGCGGATCAGCTCGTCGAGGATATCGCGGTGATTGGCGTAGATGGCATTACGTCCAACGCGCGCCTCCCTCGCGAGAGCTGCGACGGTCAATTGCCGTTCGATCATCGGAGACCCCACGGAGCTGCGGGCCAGGCGGTCGAGGGCAGCGCGCAGCTTCTCGGCTGTCGCTTGCACGCGCCGATCAAGTGGGTTTGCGGCCGTCATCTTCGGCATGGGCTCCTCCTGTAGCGGAAAGATCGGAAAGGACACGCTCGCACTCGGCAATGCGCGTTCTGGCGAGAGCGATGCTCGATGCATCGAGTCGATCGTCGGCGACCAAAGCGATGTTGCGATCAAGGCGCGCTTGCCAGACCGGGCGGTGCCGCTCAGTGACTGCGAAGTTAGCGCAGCTCATGCAGGTGCTCTCGGTGCGCCACAGCGGGTTCGGACCGCGTTCGTCCCCCATGCAAGCGGCGGACTCGACGCGATAGACACAATACCCCCAGTCGCAGACGCCGAGCCGCATGCCGCTCTCCTCGATGAGGAAATCGACATAGCCGGCGAGTTCGCCGTCGCGGGTCCGGCCGCGGAAGCGCGACCGCGACGACAGCATGCGCCCCGCCTTGCCGCCAAGACGCGACGCGGTGAGCAACTCCTCGAGCGCAGATCGCGTCTCGTCGAGTGTTTGCGCATCGACGAGTTCGCCGAGATCAAAATCTGTTCCGACATAGGCGCTGTCGGTCATAATGCGGGTCACATGCCCGAAATGATGCTGCAAGGCATGAAGGCCGGTGCGGTCGCGCTTGCCGACGAAGCGGGCAAAGGTCTTACGGCCTTGGTGCGTGGTCAGACGCCAAGGCGTTCCATCGTCGTTGAGCGGCATGTCGATGAAAGCCGCAAATCTCTCGTTCAGACGGATAACGAGAGAACTGCCCGTTGGGACCTCCGGCACGCGGCGATCGATGATGCCGTTCCCGGCGATGGAGAGCCACAGGTCCAACCGGCCGCTCTGAGCGCGCAAGGGTTCTGAGAGACGGCGCAAGACGTCGACGGCACGCAGAACGGGCGGCGGCGCTGGCCAGAGGTGCGGCACGCCGGCATCGTTGCCGGCGGTCTTGAATATCCGGCCGCGGAGATAAGCAAAGGCTTCCGTCTTATCTGCGGACGGATGCTCCTCGACGCAGTGAGCATTGAGCGTCAGAATCTCCGAGGCTCTTGCGCCGACCAGATAGGCAATGGTGACGAAGCAAGCTTCCTGGATGCGATTGATCAGCCCGCGCAGGTGCCTCGTTCGCGTCAACGGCGGATGCCAGGGCACGTTCTCGCCCTCGATCGTGGAAAACCGAAATGAAGACACGAGTGCCCGGACGGCCTGCCGGTGAACGAAGAAGGAGCGACTTTGATCATCCATGCGAAACGGCACGGCCTGGTCGCGTAGTGCGATCACGTCATCGGCCGGCTGTCCGATGAGTCGGATCGCGGCCGAGACGAGCGGCACGGCGATGGCATCGGGCGTGAATGGCAGGCGCTGCACGGTATGGCGGCTGAATCCGGAATGAGCGCCTACGCGGTCTTCGTCGAACGGGTGCTCTGGTGGTGGGCATGCGAGCTTGCGCCGTTGCTGGTAGAGGGCGAGCAAAAGGTTGGCGTAGTCGTGACGGGTCCCAGGTCTGATCAGCGCGCCATTGTGTCTTCGTCGCCCGGCAATGTCGTGCATGAACCGGGCGGCGGCATCGCGATCGAGGTCGCCGAAGCTGCGCATTGCTTGGCCAGCCATCCATCGGATCAGGATGCGGAGCTTGACGGCCGCGGCAACAAGGGTTCTCGCGCGGGCGTGCCGCCTGCCTGGCGGCGGATCGAGGCGAAGCGACCACAAAAAGATGCGCGCATCTTCCAGCCAGCGGCCCCAACATGGGTCTGTGAAGCGGCTGCCGTCTGGCAGTTCGAAATCCCAATCGATCTGGAGCTGCGATCTCCGCAGGTCGGATCGCAGGCCATCGAGATGCCATTGCGGGTCCGACCATAGCGACTCTGCCGAAACCTTCTGCGGCGGATCAACGTCATGCGTGGGATCAGCTTGGAGCAGCATGATTACTCCAGCTCCGGCAGGGCGGGCATGTCGTTGGCAAGCGCACGCGCGGCCTCATGCATCGCAGCCGGGAAATCCGGAAGGATGTCCTGGGTGAGAATCCGCCACGACGGCGCGTAGAGGAGATTCCACCGTTGGGGGTCGAGCCGGTTGCGGGCTTGTTCGAACCGATCGATGGCGGCGAGGATACGCGCCAGATGTTCAGGGTCGATCGGGATCACGAGACCGGGACACGCAAGGCATCCGCCAAAATGCGGGCACAGGCGCTCGGCGCCATCTCGACCAGGAATGACCGGCGCGAGACAATCATGGGCGAAGGAAGCGGTGCCACGACGTTGGCCAAGCCGCAACGGCGCGCCTATAGGCTTGTCCCCGCGCACCCATGCGATCATCAGGTCTTGCAAGCGAGCGATCGTCTGGCGCTGTAAGCGTGTCGTCTCCTCGCTCTTGAGATACGTCTCGGTCGTCGCGGCGTTGGCGTGATTGAGGATCGATTGGGCCACGAGAATATCGCCGCCGGAGGCGCGATAGTGTTCGGTTGCGACAGTGCCGCGAAACAAAGCGGGCGCAAAGCCGGCGATCCGGGAACGCGTGCTGTCGGGATGTGCCGCGTTCCACTCATCGATGCGATGGTTGGCGCGCTTCGTGAATCGGAGGATAGCGCGCCTGAGGACGGAATGCTCGACCACCTCCGTGCGGCTACGAAGCGAATGGCGGGTGGACTCGGTATAGATGCTGCGCGTCAGAAATAGCCGATCCTGCTGCATGGGCGAAGCATCTGCAACAAGCGGTTCAGTCAGGGCCAGCATCATCGCGATCAGGTTCGGCGCGGCGTATCGTCGACGCCGATCGAACGAGCGGCGCTGCGCCTTCTGGAGACGCGCATTGGTCTTGGCCTTGTTCCAGTCGATGATCACGCGATGCTCGTCGAGCGGATGCGGGATGAGACAGTCGCGACGGATATGACGCAGCGGATCGGGATTGGCGGCGGTCTGGATGGCGATCGCCAGAAAGAACGGAACGAGCGTATCGGTAGTGATGTGAAAATACTGCGTGATGGTGCGATAGCCGCCCCAAGACTTGACGAGCGTGGCGGACTTGATCCCGTGTTCTTCGAGAACAGCCCTGTCGGGCATGCGACCGTCCTCGATGCGGCTGATCCGCCAAATCCATCGATCGAGCCCCTGACCGCGCAGTATCTTGGGCGGAAGCTCGGTGCGCCGGATGACATCCTGCCCATGTTGAAACCGGGCCCAGACCTCGTCGATCTCCTCGTAGCAGGCGCTGAGGATCGCCTTGATCTGATCGGACGGCAGCCGCCGGCGCGGTTGCTGATGCATTCGCCTGCCGGGAAAGGGATTCCAGGGAATCTCAAGATCGCGTGCGAGCGTTCCAGGTCGATTGCGCTGGCACCATGCGAGGAGCGGCCGAAATGTATTGAAGGCCGTGGCATGCGCACCGCGCGGCGCGCGGGAGGTCGACTGCGCCTTGAGCCAGAGCACGTAGCGGCCGAGCGCGGCGGTATCGACATCAGCCGCCGTCTTAATCGTCTCATCGTCGACAACGTAGCGGGCAAAGCGGAGGATCGCTGCCCAGGTCGTTCGGCGGGTCGTGGGCCTTTGGCCGACGCCATGCTCTCGGAAAGCCTGGACCATGAGCCCGCGCAGGTCGGCAGGCAGGCCGGAAAGCTGCTCGGGGTCGAACCGTTGGATTGGCCGACCTCCGGCATCGGTGAATATGACCTTATCGGTGATGAGGTCAGTTGCCGCATTGTCCGGCGCCGCAACCGTGATGCGCCGATTGATCGACTTCCTTTTACGCGCGGCCATGAGGCACCAACTCGCCGTAAAGATAGGCCAGGCTCTCGGCGAGCGTGTCGGCATGAAGTTCGACGCAGCGCAGATAGATTGCCGTTGACTGAATCGAGGCGTGTCCGAGCAGGACCTGCACAATCTTCAGCGGATTGAGATCTGGTGTTGTCGCCGCCTGCTTCTGCAGGCGCACGAGCATGGTCATCGCAAATGTATGGCGCAACCAATGGCCCGATCCTGTCAGCCCTGCCGCCTGAAAGGCCGTGCTGAACGCAGCGGAGAACCTCGCTCTCGACACGGGATCGCCGTTGCTGTTGAGGAACAGCGCTGATGACGGCCGATAACCGGGGCGGGTTCTGCGTCGGAGCTTCACCAGCGCCGCACGCTGTTCTCCTGCATACCAGTGGGTTCGGTCGATCAGCCGCAGCGGCGGATAGACGGTGCGCGGCCGGTCGCCCTTGGTCACGGTCAGCGGCATTCCGACGAGTGGGTCCACGTCGATGTCCACGTGAGCAACATCCGGCACCTGATGGAGCTGCAAGCCGCATAGTTCCTTGCGGCGCATGCCCGTGGCCAAAGCCCATTCGGCGATCAGGTCATAGGGCGACGAAAGATGCTGAAAAAGCGATTGGAGTTGATCGACGCGCAGCGGTCGCGGCAGACGTTCAACCTCCGAAACCGTCAGAGTGTTCGCCATCACGGTCGCAGGCCGATGATGCAAATGCGCCAGCATGCCCTGACGACGCACTGAGCGGAGCGACACCTCAACGTAGTCGAAGGGCAATGCTTCGATCAGACCGCGTCGATGCGCCCATGTATAAAAGCGGCAGACCGTCCGGATACGATCGTTCACGGTGGACCGGGCATAAGGTCGCCCGGTATGAGGGCTCGGCGTTGCCAGCATCCGATTCCGGTAGCCGGCGATCGTTCCCTCATCGGCGAGGCGCCAGTCCAGCTCGCTCTGCTCCAGGCTGTCGAACCAGTCATGCAGGTGCTCGCTATACGTCCTCAGCGTCTCCATCGCATGCGAGCGGCCGGGAATGGTGGCGAGTTCGATCAGGTAGCCGAAGGCAGGTTCGACAATCGACATCTGCGCGTCGAGCAAGATGGGGAAGCCTGCCGGAATCCCTTCAACACCGGGCACTGCCCGTACAATCGAAACCATCCTGCTCTCCGGTGACGAAGCACCCGGAGGTGCAAGAGGACATCGACATCGCCCAAGTGCTTACCGTGTCGATGAAACTGACAGATGACAGCACGCGAATAAAAGATACACGGAGCGCCTTCGGCGCGAGTCTTCCTTGAGATGCGAGGGGTTCCCCTCGCGCTCTCCCGTTCGCCACGTGGCAGAGGTGCAGGACTTCGCCTGCACCCCTTCAAATAGCTTGTCGTGTCGCCGCCGCGTCAAGCGTTGTCCTCGCTACGCTGCGGGAACGCTTGACTCGGACGTCTGCGTGCCAGGCTCTCAGGCAATGCCGCTAAAGGACACTTCTCAGCACATGACCTAAGCCGTTGCCGTTCGCGGTGAAGTTGCCGATGGTAGCCATGTTCGTGTCCTCTTTCGTTTCTCGGGCCGCGACCATCGCGACCTCGATGGCTGTCGTCAGCCGGAGGCGATCGGACCGATCACCCGAAGGGCCGCAACGCAGTGGAGGACGGACAGGGCGAGGCTTTCTTGTCGCGCGAGGAATGGGCGCGCAGCGGCCAGGGGAAGAAAGCCGAGAACGGCCGTTGCGGTCTTGAGATCGAGAAGGAGCGCAGCGAACGCCGGCCTTCGGATAGACATGCCAAATCGAGGACGCAATGGACGCGTCAGACCGAACGATGAGGAAAGGCAGCGGCGATCGGCACGCCACACCACGCGGCAGGGTTCCGCGCACAACCTTGAAGTAGACTCGCCCCACACCGTCCAAGGCATTCCCGGTCAGTGATCAGGACAAGACAACTGGACACAAGATCGCGGCGCGCGCGTCACGACGGCCACAGGAAGATTGCCCTCCTGACAACGAACTGCAATTTCGCACAGCCGTGCGACCCGCACTCGGCCCGTTTCACGCCGCAGCCGAAAGGCGGAAGGAAGACCCTCCTGCCTCCGGTCGCTAGCACGCGTTTGACGAAAAACACGAGAAAGGCCCCGCCTAATGGCGAGGCCTACGTATGACGAAGAAAGCGGGCGATAAACGCAAGCGACGATCGCGCGGATGCTGGTGCGCGTCACGCCGCTTCGCCGATCTCGATCGCCTTCGGTTGGAGATCGTGCAAGTACGTCACGGCGCGCTGCGCGTGCGCGGCCGCCGAAAAGATGAAGCGCTTGTCATTGGACAGAACCTCCAGCCACGAGGCGAGATAGCTCGCGTGATCTGCGCGCGGCTCGAGCTCAGGCACGACGCCGAGGTCCGCGCTGAGGAAGCATGCGCCGAGTTCGGCGATAAGTTCTTCGCGGGCGCGTTCGCTGCGGTCCTTCGCATAACGGCTGAGGTCGCGATTGACGCGATGTGCCGGCGCCGTCCAGTGGACGCACTCGTGCGCGAGCGTCGCGGTGTAGCTCTCGGCGTCGCGGAAGCTCTCGAACGTCGGCATCTGGATGAGGTCGAGCGACGGCGCGTAGTACGCCTTGTCGCCCCCATGCCGGATCGTCGCGCCGGTGTTGGCGAAAAATGCGTCGGCGTGTGCGAGGCGTCGTTCGGGCGGGGTGCTTGGAGCGACTGAAGTGTAGTACTGGTCCGGCAGGCCGTCGATCTGGTCAACGCAGAACACGGTGTAGGAACGCAGGAACGGAACCGTCCGCTCGACATCGTCGCCCTTGTCGTCCGTCTCAGTCTTGATGATCTTGTTGGCGTAGACCACCATCGTTCCAGTCTCGCCTTTGCGGATGTGACCGCCGAGTTCGAGCGACTGCTTGAACGTCATCCATGTCGACGACGCGAAACCGCGCGACACAGCTTCCGACCAGAGCAGCACGACGTTGATGCCTTGGTAGGGCATTCCGTTAGATCGCAGCGGCCGCGTAACGCGCCCGGCGGCGTTGGCCGCATTCCACGGTCTGACCCACGGCCGCACGCCGCGCTCCAGGTCGGCGACGATTCGATCTGTGATGCGCGCGTAGACATCGGCGCGGGGTTTTTCTTCTCTCTTGCTCATTTCAGTGACCCTCCGTTTCGGAGGCCGCGCCTGTCGCGGCCCCTCACGGGGT
>JAGVII010000560.1 GCA_020056155.1 Afipia sp. | reverse complement strand
TTCTTTTCTTCCTTCTGCGTCTGCGCGTTGAACGCCTTGCAGAATTCCATGATGTTGAGGCCGCGCTGACCAAGCGCGGGACCGATCGGTGGCGACGGGTTCGCCGCACCGGCCGGCACCTGAAGCTTCAGGTATCCGGTCACTTTCTTAGCCATACTTTACTCCTTCAAACGATCCGGACCATTCCGGACCTTCTTAAGGACCGTGGTGCGGTTCAACAGGCGGCTGGCGACCGGCTGTCTCCTCCCACGGCATTCCAGAGCGAAGCTATTGCTTCCCTCTTCTGTCATCACCGGGCTTGTGCCGGTGATCTCGATGAAGAAGGCACTGTGCCCAGATCATCGGGATGACCGGCACAAGGCCGGTCATGACAAACTCAAACGATCAGACCTTCTCGACCTGACCGAATTCCAGTTCGACCGGGGTCGCACGTCCGAAGATCGACACCGCGACCTTCACGCGCGAACGCGCCTCGTCGATTTCCTCGACCACACCGGAGAAAGACGCGAACGGGCCATCGGCCACGCGCACGTTCTCGCCGATTTCGAACGACACCGACGCCTTCGGCCGCTCCACGCCTTCCTGCACCTGATGCAGGATGCGCATGGCTTCGGCTTCCGAGATCGGCATCGGCTTGTTTTCCGCGCCGAGGAATCCGGTCACCTTCGGTGTGTTCTTGATAAGATGAAACGCCTCGTCGGTAAGGTTCATCTTCACCAGCACGTAGCCCGGGAAAAACTTGCGCTCTGCGTCGATCTTGCGGCCGCGGCGCACTTCCGTGACCTTCTCGGTCGGCACCAGCACCTGCTCGAACAGATCTTCCAGCCCGCGCTGCTTCGCCTGCTCGCGAATGGATTCGGAGACCTTTTTCTCGAAGTTCGAATAGGCGTGAACGATATACCAGCGCATGCTCATTGTTTCGGTTCCGCGCTCAGGCCTGAATGCCAAGAATAAAGGTGATCAGGACGCGAATGATCTGGTCCGCGACGAAAAAGAACACCGAGGACACCGCGACCATGATGAACACCATGATGGTGGTGATCGTGGTCTCGCGGCGGGTCGGCCAGGTGACCTTGGCGGTCTCCGAGCGCACTTCCTGCAGGAATTTGAACGGGCTGAAAGCCATCGTCGGGGTCCGCATCCGTAATGCCGGGAACGTCGTTTCCAGGCGTGATTGAATTATTTCAGGAATCCGGACGGCCCTCGCACGCCAATGATTTTTGCGCCCAACCCTCTTTAGAAGGATGAGCCGCCAAGCGGGCTCGTTTGTCCGGGGATTTAATGCCGCGCCGGAAATCCGTCAAAACGGGCCGACAGCAGGTGACGTTATCTACTGTGGGACGGGCGTCAGGTCAAGGTACGGATATTGGGCCAGAAACTGGCAGGAGCGGCAGGGCTCGAACCTGCGACCCTCGGTTTTGGAGACCGATGCTCTACCAACTGAGCTACGCTCCTACAGAGTCGCCTCTATAGCGAACCATTTTCCCGCCGTCCACGCCCCTTCCGCGCGATTTTCGCCTGTCCAAGGAACCCGCCCTGCAGTGATTGCCGCCATCCGGCGCGCCGCGTAGATTGACGAAAAGCCCAACCGGTGGGGGAAACAAACGGTTTGCCGCTTCGCAATGCCATACGCCGCATGTCGCTTACCCATCGGCTGCTGGCGCTCACCCTCGTTGCATCCCTGCCCGGTCTCGCGGCCGTCAGTTACGGGGCATTTGACCTGCGCAACGCCCGATATGCGGAAGCACGCTCCGCGGCGCTGCGTAACGCGCAGGTGGTTGTCTCCGAGGTCGACCAGATTTTCGAGGGTATCCAGGGCGCGCTTCGCGCAGTTGCCGAATCCGACGCAGTCAGCGGGCTCGACAGTTCCGCATGCACCGACTACGTCGTCCGGGTCCGGCCCAATATCGCTCCGCTGACATCCATTCTCGTGGTCGGACTGGACGGCAACATCCGCTGCTTCAGCGAGCCAAACCTGGCGTCTCCCAACCTCGCGGCCCGCGATTATTTTCGTGCCGCCGTTGACCAGAAGAAGTTCGCGATCGGAAAGTTCATCGCCAGCAAGGTGTCCGACCGCAACATCATTCCGCTGGCGACCCCGATCATCCGGAACGGAAAGGTCGAAGGCGCGGTTGTCGCCGGGCTCAATGTCGAATGGCTGGGACAGCGGTTGAAGCAGCGCGGCGTGCCACGCGGCGGAACCGTCCTGATCGCCGACCGCGACGGGATCGTGGTCTCCCGCGAACCGGAGCCGGAAAAATTTGTCGGCAAGAAGCTCGATGACGGTCTGGGCAGAATCAGCGGATCGGAGCCTGGAAGCGAAGAAATCGTTGGCTTGGACGGCGTTCAGCGCATCATCGGCTACGTCCCCGCTTCCGTGACCCCGTTCGGACTTTACGTCAGCAGCGGCATCGCGCGCAGCGAGGCATTCGAGCCGATCGACCGTGCGGTGCGCAACAGCATCGCGCTGTTCGCGCTGGGAAGCGCGGTCGCATTCCTGCTGGCCTGGCTGGTCGGCGAGAGTATCATCCGCAGGCCGCTGATGCGCATGGTGGCGACGGCCGAGGCCTGGCGGCGCGGTCACGATGCCGCCCGGACCGGCATTGTCGGCCGCAGCGACGAAATCGGCGTGCTCGGACAGACCTTCGATCGGCTGATGGACGAGAACGCGATGCGCGAGGAGCAGCGCGCAACCGCAGAGGAACGCCGCGAAATTCTGGTTCACGAACTCGCCCACCGGGTTAAGAACACCCTCGCCACCGTGCAATCGATCGCGTCCTTGAGCTTTCGACACAGCCAGGGACCGGAAGCGCTGCGCCAGTTTCATGAGCGACTGCAGGCG
>JAGVII010000042.1 GCA_020056155.1 Afipia sp. | reverse complement strand
CTCCTTGATGGCGCCGGGTTGACAAGGTCGATTGGTGACGTCCGAGTGAACGCGCTCGCGGTTGGGTGATGTCCGTTAATGGGATGGTCCGGCCGTGCTCCTGCCCTGCCAGCAAGCGAAGCTGGCAAGGGGTGCCAAAGACAAGGAGCACGCTATGGTCGAGACGCTCAAGACGGCCGTCGCCGTAGTCGGTATCGATATCGGCAAGAACTCGTTCCACATTATTGGTCTTGATGAGCGTGGTGCCATCGTGTTGCGACAAAAGTGGTCGCGCGGCCAGATGGAAACGCGGTTCGCGAACATGCCGCCATGTCTGATTGGCATGGAAGCCCGCGTCGGAGCGCATCATCTCAGTCGCGGGCTCCAGAAGCTTGGCCACGATGCCCGGTGCCTGCGAGGTACGTTCGTCCCTATTCGAAGGGACAGAAGAACGACTTCCGCGACGCGGAGGCCATCGCTGAAGCGGTACAACGCCCGGCGATGAAATTCGTCGCGACCAAGACCGCCGATCAACTGGACTTTCAGGCGATGCATCGCGTACGGGAGCGGTTGGTGAGCCAGCGCACTGGCATCGTCAACCAGATCCGCGCCTTTCTGCTGGAACGTGGCGTTGCTGTTCGGCAAGGACTCCGCTTCTTGCGAAACGAGTTGCCGAGCATCCTCGCCGGGCCATCCGACGCCCTGTCGCCACGCATGGTGCGGGTGCTTGAGGGACTGGCTGGCGACTGGCGCCGGCTTGATGAGCGCATCGAGGATTTGTCGAACGAGATCGAAGCCATCGCGCGCCGGGACGCGGGTTGCGAGCGACTGATCAGCGTACCGGGTATCGGGCCAATCATCTCCAGCGCGATAGTAGCGGCGATCGGCACTGGAGACGTGTTCTCCAAAGGCCGCGACTTCGCCGCCTGGCTGGGGCTCGTCCCCAAGCAAATCTCGACAGGGGACCGCACAATCCTCGGCAAGATATCGAAACGCGGCAACCGTTATCTGCGGGTCCTGTTCGTGCAGGCGGCGTGGGTGGTGCTGATCAAGCCGAAGAGCTGGGAGCGCCATGGGCTCAACCGTTGGATCGAGGCGGCGAAGAAACGGCTTCACCGCAACGTGCTCGCAATTACCCTCGCCAATAAACTCGCCCGCATTGCCTGGAGTGTTCTTGCGCATGGGCGAACCTTTGAAGCGAGCAGATTCGACGAAGTCGCCACCCAATCCGCCTGAACGCCAAAAGTAATAGAAGGACAGGACACCATGTAATCCGACACCCTTTTACCCGCCGAGGTCTGCGAGAGGATGAGAAGAGATGGAGAATCGGTCTTCCCGGCGCATGCGAACACTGGTGACCCAAATGGCCCGTTGAGGCCTGTCCGCTAATGAGATCGCACGCGCGCTGATATCCATGATGGTCCGGAGCACAACGAGCTCCAATCAGAGACCGGATACATTGATGCAAGACCGCTCACGCCAGCTCGACGAAAACCTCTTGCGACGCACGGCCGGACCATACATTTGGGTCAATCGTGTCGCTCTGATTGCGCGCCGATGACTTCCGGTCTGCCCGGTAAACAGACAACTTCAGAGCCGGTTGGCACTTCGCATTCGTGCCAGAAGCCGACGACGTGCGTGTCGAGCAATTCGCCCGGCCGTTCTTGCTTCGCTCTTATGGTTCCAACTTGATGCCAAACCCGGCAGCAACCAACACCGCTCTTTCACTCGTTAACTCTGGTGCGAACTCTTCCATAATGTCACGAGCTTCCTGCCCGGCTGCCCCTTAAGTGCCTGATTCAGTCCTCCGCTCACAGTCAATACTCGGACCATGCGGGGTTGGCCGTGATCAGGACAGCGTGGCTTACGGTTGCTTGTTTGAGTGGCCTGGGTGCAATAGTCGCTATCATTAACGCCGGAACGTCAACGCCTCCACCGACTGTGGGAGCTTCTCCGGAGCAAACGACTGTCGGTAACACCCTTTCACAGGATACGTTGACCAAGGCAGACAAGCTGGAAATTGCATACGTTCGTGACGCCGTTGCCGTAGAATCAACCGCGCTGGCTACGAAGGCGCCGGTGAAATTTTCACTACAACCTCTCAGTTCAACAGCGACTCCTAAGATTGTGAGCCGGCATTGGCGCGACCCCAACGCCAAGAGGTCCGCGGCCGTGTCTCCGGGCCGACGCATCAAGAGCCAGGAGGTGAAGAAGAGTAAGAATGTCGACCGTGGGAAAGCAACCGTCGATCTCAGGGTCTGTCGAACCCCAGAGGGCTTTGCAGGGTTGTTACGGGCGTTGAACCTCTCGCCAGGATGCGAAACGTAGTTGGCGTTGCCCCAATTAGGGGATTCGGCGGCAACACCAGTGGAAACGGTCCAAGCACCGTTGCGACGTCTTCGTGCTTAATGTTTTTTATCGTCATCTGTTCGATCGGAATGCAGCGGCCAAAGCCGATGCATAACGAAGTATGTAAAGGAGGTGGACCAAGCAATAAGAAAAAGGCCATTGACTCCTTCGATGCCGGAGATTAGCCGAAGGGCTCCAGTGGGGTAAACGTCGCCAAATCCCAAAGTAGAATACGACGTTGCAGAGAAATAAAGATAGTCAGCAAAGTGCCCTTCAACTTCACCCTTTAGAGATCCAATCTGCGTTTGATCAATGAGGAAATAGGCCAAGGCGTAGAGCCACACTTCCATCGTGTGAGCTAGGAAACACCCCAGAACCACCACCAGAACCTTAAGGCGAACTGCAACTTTGAGTGTAGGCACATACACCGACAGAAATCGCAGCGTCTCATAGTGAATAAAAACACTTGCGGTGACCAAGAATGACGAAAGGAAGAGCGCTCTGAACATAGACCATGCCTTTTGACGACGCTGCTTTTTTAATTCACGTACCAGCGCTAGAGCTAGCTGGGGTTGCCCACTTCCTGGTTCATCATCCCGGAGCAAGAACGCTAAGCGGGCCATCGTTGAACGGTCTTCTTCGTTCGGCACCGGCCGCGAGCTAATTTCCGGCTTTGGTTTCAACCATTGTCGTACGCGCTCAAGGCTCGGACATTGCGACTACCCCACGTGTCGAACATATGACGCGCGTCGTCCCTTAATAGTTCACGAACAATTTGAAGTATTTGCGCACCTGTGTCCTCGATGCTCGCCACACATCAAGTCCAAGGACCGTTAACGATTTCGTGGTGTGAGCAATATTGACCATCTAATCGGAACCAAGCGCGGCATGATGATACATCACCGCTCGCCGCGGCAGCTATCGGTGACTGAGAGTATTGTGCTCCCGCCCCAATCCGAACAGGAGTTGTGAGCAATGAGCGACACCATTCAAAACCGAATTTCCGAAAGATGGAAAGCAGCAGCCCAGATCGCAAAGGACGAGGCTCGGACGTTACCGCTGGGAAAAGACCGGGACGCGCTGATTAAGAAGGCCCGGCAGCTGGAAAACGCCTCGCATATCAGCGAGTGGCTTTCGTCGCCCGGACTTAGATCGCCGACGTAACTACAGGGCGACTTCTGGCTTCGAGTAAACCGGCACTCTGAAAACCTCGGCGCGCGCGTCGTTCAAAACGGCGATGTATCGTTCAGGATCAACCTTGGGCGTGTCGAGAGAAACCTGGATTGCGTAGACCTGCGCTCTTGCGATGGCATCCTTGTCGTTCTTGAACTGTCGTCCTGACGCGTCAATCAGCCTGTGACCGTCGTTGATGTCGAAAAAATATCGCGGCATGGGCCATCTCCATATGAGCCAATCCACCATCTCGTTGCATGTTCCGCCTTGCGCCCGGATGATGGAGATCAATCAGCGATAGCTTTCACACACCCGCATAAGTGAGAGCGAGAAATGCGATAGCGAGAGCGCAGCTTACGACCAGAACAACAAGGACGGGTCGATCAAGAAATCCAGCTCGTGCCTCTACCGCCGTTTCAACAGTCTGCTTGCCATCTTTGTGCACTATCGCCTCCTGTCATAGCCCAACAAGACAGAAGCGTTCCCGTTCCCGAACCTTTTCGGCTTCACTGACCGCAGCAGTCATACCTGCTGTGGCATTACTCTTTGTCAGCCAGAACCAGCGATGAAGGCGCTGCTAACGATTCCGTAGGGTGAGCAATATTGACCATCCAGCGGAAACCACGAGGTTCACAATGGTTCCATCACCGCCTTTACGGCAACTAACGGTGACCGAGTTCTTGTGCTCCCGCCTGACGGAGTGCAGACAATGGCAGAGCACCGAAATGTATTTCATCGGCCAAGATGGCCAATTCTTCAAAGCCGAACAGCTTCTTTTTTGCCAATGACAGTGCCGCGACTAAAGCCGCCGAGCGCTTTGTAGACGGACTCGATGTTGAGCTTTGGCAAGCTAACCGCAAAATAGCGAAGTTCGATGCAAGCCAGAAAGGCCGCTCCCAGTTAGGTAACCGTTGATCACCATTCTGGCTACGCGACGCTAAGGCCGGCGCGATGAGGCTTAAAAGTGCCTACCTAGGACTCCGATGCATACCTATCGTGCCTATCTGATCGGCGCAGACAGTCTTGTCATTGAGGCAAAATCAATCTGTTGCGATGACGACGCGGCGGCAATCCGCTCTGCCGAGCAGTTTGTGAACGGCTCTGACGCGGAGCTGGCTAGGTGATCGTAAAGTAGCGGCGTTTGATGCCCGGCCAAAGCTAAGAGGCAACGAGAAGAACAACAAGCCGGTTGATAGTATGAAAGTCAAATTTCTTCGGAATTGAGGCGGCCTCCATTGACGGCGTTTTGCAAATTTAATCTTCGTCTTTTAGCTGTGGTTTGTCGTGCAGCACTGCATGCAGCAGCGATGTGTGCACTTCGATCTTTCCGTTATAGCTGATGAAGCCGAGTTTGCGGAATTTGTTCATGAAATAGCTCACGCGCGAACGCGTCGTGCCGATCATTTCCGCCAGGGTTTCCTGACTGATCTTAGTGTCGATGGGTTGCGGAGTTTTTTCTTTTCCG
>JAGVII010000553.1 GCA_020056155.1 Afipia sp. | reverse complement strand
CGGTACGCCAACAATCGCGACTTCCTGCACGGCGGGATGGCGATACATCAGCTGTTCAATCTCGATCACGGGAACGTTCTCGCCGCCGCGGATGACAATATCCTTGGTGCGGCCGGTGATACGAATGTAGCCGTCCTTGTCTTTGCGGGCGAGGTCGCCGGTCTCGAACCAGCCATCCTGATCGACGGCATAGAGATGCGGCCGCTTGAGGTAGCCTACAAAGGTGCCGGGGCCCCTCGCTTGTAGACGCCCCTCTTCATCATGAGGCAGGACTTTGCCCCCGCCATCGACGATCCTGACTTCCATACCCTGGCTTGGGCAACCGTCGGTCTCGAAGACCTTTTCCGGTGGATCGTCGAGCTTGGTGGTCGTCACCAGCCCGTTTTCCGTCATCCCCCATCCCGAGACGATGTGCGCACCAAGATTCTGTGTGGCCTGGCGCACTAAAACACGGGGAATTGGGGCGCCTGCCGATACGAAAGTGCGCAGTGAACGCAGCGCTTCAGGCCGCCGCTCCGCCTCCGCAGTCAAATCCGCCAGAAACGGCGTCGATGCCATGGTCATCGTCACGCGCTCTGTCTCGACAATATCGACCGCCTTGGCTGGATTCCAGATATCCTGAAGAATGACCCGTCCTCCCAGATACAGCGGCAGCAGCAGGCCGACGAGAAAACCGGTCTGATGGGCCATCGGCGAGGCCATCAGCACGACATCGTTGGCTGTGAGACGGACGCGATCCTCAAAATATCGCACGCTGTTCAGCAACGTATTGCCTGTATGCATCACCCCCTTGGGCTCACCTGTTGTGCCCGACGTATAAAGCAATTGCACGACATCATCGGCCGAGGCAGCGGTCGCTGCCTCAACCCGCTTTCCCGGCGAATTCAGCACGGTCTCGAAGTCTTGATTGTCGCCCGAACCGATAATGACGACGTGCTCAAGTGTGGGCACCTTGGCCTTGAGGCGGTCCGCCATTGCGGCGTGATCGAAATCGCGAAATCGCTGTGGAACGATCAGCACGCGCGTCTCGGCCAAGGTCAGCATGAATTCCATTTCGCGATCGCGGAAAATCGGCATGATGGGATTTGTGACCGCGCCGATCCGCAGCAGTGCGAGGTGAAGAGCCATGAATTGCCACCAATTCGGCAACTGATACGACACCACTTCGCCAGGCTTGACACCAAGCCGCAACAAATTAGCCGCGGTTCGCTCGGCAGCTTGCTGCAGTTCGCCGTATGTCAGCGCCGTACGTCGGTTGGACGCAGCTTCGTAGCCAACAACCGCGAGCCGCCCTGGATCGTTTCTGGCATGCCTCGAAAAAAACTCGAGCAAGGTTTGATCGCTCCAGAATCCAGCGGCCCGCATCGCTTGCTTGCGCTGATCTGACAAGATCGGATCCATCCCCATTGTACGCCTCTCCTTATGAAATCCTTGGAGTACCGGGGTCGGGGCCCGGTAAAAAGTCCGCTTCCACCCAGCCCGACAGCTCGCCATTTTCTCCGTGGTTTATGCGGCGCCAAGTTTCTCGCGAAGCCTGTCAACTGCTTCGGGATTGGCGAGTGCGGAAAGATCGCCGGGATCCTTGCTTTCGAACACTGCTCGCAGCACCCGGCGCATGATCTTCATGTTGCGGGTTCGAGGCAGATCATCCACAAAAATTATCTTCTCCGGCCGATACGATGCTCCCATGCCATTCACGATAGCGGATGAGAGCTCGTTCGCAATATCACTCTCGACGTTCGTACCTGGCATGAGCACGCAGGCACAAACGATCGCCGAACCCTTTACCGGGTGCGGAATACCGAACACCGCCGCCTCGGAGACCTTGCCGGTGTCGATCAAAATGCCTTCGAGCTCGGACGGCCCGGTCCGCTTGCCTGAAATCTTGATGGTGTCGTCGGAGCGCCCGAGAATATAGTAAAGCCCATCATGGCCGCGCATCGCAAAATCGCCATGCACCCAAAGGCCGGGAAGCGTGCTCCAGTAGCTTTCGACATAGCGCGCATCGGCCTTCCACAAGCTCTTGGTCAATCCGATCGACGCCTGGCGGAGCACCAGTTCGCCGACTTCGCCGGGCGGCAAGCTCTTGCCGGACATGTCCACGATGTCCGCGCCGACACCGAGCGCCGGACGGGAGAACGAACCGGGGTTCATCGGATGGTTCGGCGTCCCCGTGAAGATGCAACCTCCAACCTCGGTGCCGCCGGAAATGTTGATGATTGGAAGCTTTCTCTTGCAGACATGCTCGAAGAACCATTGCCACGGCGCGTTGGTCCATGCCTCGCCGCCCGACGCGGTCATACGCAGGCTCGACAGATCGTGGCGCTCGACGTCCTGCGTTCCATAGCGCATCAAACTACGGACTATGGTGGGGGATACTCCGAGATAGCTGACGCGATGATCCTGGATCAGCCGCCAGAATCGTCCGGTGTCCGGAAAATCCGGCGTGCCTTCGGCGATCAGAAGGCTCGCGCCGGCGAAACTGGGAATACATGCGCACATCGCGCCGACCATCCAGCCCATGTCACTGAGAAAGAAAAAACGGTCCGATGATTTGAAATCGGCGCAAATGATCATGTCGCGTGTGACCATAGAACCGATGAAGCTGATATGGGTCCAAACGCAACCCTTCGGTTCGCCGGTGGTTCCCGAGGTGTACAGCAGAATCGCGGCATCTTCCGCATTCATTTCGGCGGTCGCGATAGCGCCGTCCTTGCCGATGACGATATCGTGCCACCAGTGATCGCGGCCCTTTCGCATCGGGGTTTCGATCTTAAGGCCTTCACGATCGACGACGATCACGTGCTGCACTGTCGGTGAGGATTCGAGCGCGACGTCGAGGACGGATTTGAGCGGTGCCGCAGCGCCCCGCCGCCAGGTCCCGCTCGCGGTGATGACGGCCTTGGCGCCGCCATGGTTGAGCCGGGTTTGCATGGGAGCCGGACCGAAGCCGGAGAACAGCGGCATCAGGATCGCGCCCAATTTCAGCACAGCGAAAAACGCGATAAAGGTTTCCGGCAGGTTCGGCAAATAGAGAGCGACCACATCGCCCTTACCGACGCCGAGATCACGCAGTCCCTGCGCAAGCCGTCCGACGCCGCGGTCCAATTCACGATAGGTAAGCGCGCGCTGTTCGCGCTTGTCTTCACCCTCCCAGACCAAAAATGTCTGGTCCCATACGGGCGTGCTGCGATGCTTGTCAATGCAGTTCAGCACGATGTTGGTGGTCCCGCCGACGCACCAGCGTGCCCATGGCTGCCCGCGCGACAGATCCAACATTTGGTCGTAACTGCGATAGAATCGAACATCGCAGAACTTAAAGACTTCCTCCATTAGCCATGCCGGATCGGCCTCAGCCTTCGACGCGAGGTGATCGTAATCGTCATATCCGGTTGCGCGCAGGAAAGCGGTCAGATTGCTTGTTGCAATTAGCTCCGGCGGAGGTGTCCATGCATAGGACGTTGGATTATTCATCGACTACGTTCCCTGATTTGCAGTCAAGTTCAATTCGAGATTGACTTACCGGCCGATAGGAACGCATGCCCGATCGAACACGAGACGGTGGACAGGCCCGCCCGATAAGCATGTGTCCAGCCTGGACGCCTAATGCTAACGCTCTCGTCTTGCGAGTTCAATCGATTCTAACAATCGTTTGATAAATCTATTCGTATGGAACAACAAATGAGGTATCCATCTTTTGGACGCCGGTCGCAACCCGATTTGACTTGCCTCAATTTCTAACGTCTGTTAGGTTAGTGCAGGTACCAATCGAGGCACAAGTGAAAGTCAACCCGGACCTCGCGGAATTTCTCGCTCCAACGCATTACGTGGATTGCGACTCACCTGCGATTAGAGAGTTTGTCTCGCGTGTGGCTGGCGACAAACAGGACCGGTCGACGGCCGAGAAGGCAATCCTCCTATTTAACGCGGTACGAGACCAGATCAGATACGACCCCTACGCGGTGAGTTTGTCCGAAGCCGATTATCGCGCCAGCGAGATTCTCAAAACGCCTTCGGCGTTTTGTGTTCCGAAGGCAATATTGTTGACGGCCGCCATGCGCGCAGCGGGAATCCCCGCCGCGATCGGCTTTGCAGACGTTCGCAACCATCTGAATTCCCCCAAGCTGACGGAGTTAATGGGGACTGATCTCTTCATTTATCACGGCTACGTCGCGCTTTGGCTCGATAGGAAGATGTTCAAAGTGACGCCCGCGTTCAACATGGAGCTATGTGAACGATTTGGAGTCCGACCTCTTATCTTCGACGGTACGGCCGACGCGTTGTTTCACGAGTTCGACACGAGCGATCATCGCCATATGGAATATGTCAATGACCGAGGTTGGTTCGCCGACGCTCCGATAGGCAAGATGCTTGAGGACTTTCGCGTTGCATATCCCGCGCTGGTGACATTGAATACTGGTGGCGTCTTAATAGATGACGCTGCCTTCGGAGCGCCTCAATCAGGGGAGTAGGCCGGAGCGAACGAAACCGCGGGATTTGACTAGCCGAATCCAGGTGCGAGCTGAACACGACACTTGGGCGCGCAGTTTATCGATGGCGCGATCGGAATCGTCCGATTGGCCCCAGCCCGAAAATCTACGCACGGCGGCACGCGTCTCGCCGAGAGATGGCAATGGGGGCGATAGGTACGCTCATTTTGAGATCTGCCGCAATTCGGAAGGCTGCTTGGCGTATTGAACCGCGACACGACCGACCTTTTCACGTGCGATGACAAGTTTCTGAATTTGTGCGGTTCCGTCGCCGATTTGCAGGCCCATCACGTCGAGGTAACGCTGATGAAACGGCAGATCGGTGGTGTAACCGTAGTGGCCGTGAGTGAGGAGGCACTGGTGGATGATCTCGCAGGTCACTTTCGGCACATACCATTTGCACATCGCAGCTTCCGCGGTATGTGCAAGCCCGCGATCTCTGAGCGAAAGCGTATAGTAGCAAAGCTGCCGCATCATGGTGAGCTGGGTCTCGGCTTCCGCGAGCGGAAAGCTCACGCCCTGAAACTGCGCGATCGGCCGCTCGAAGGCGAGCCTTTCGGTTGAGTATTGCCATGCTTCATCGACCGAAGCCTGGGCAGGTCCGATGCACTCAAGGCCGATCAAGGCACGGCTATAGTCGAAGCCTGACATGATCTTGGAGAATCCCTTGTTCTCCTCTGCCATCAGGCACTCGGCCGGAATGAAGACGTCGTCGAAGAACACCGAGCCGCGTCCGACAGGTTTGGTACCGATGTCATCAAAATGCGTCCGCGTGATTCCGCTCTGCGCCAGATCGACAAAGAATGCGCTGACGCCACGTGCGCCGTCTTCGACCTTCCCGGTTCGGGCAAAGATGACTGCTGCGTCGCATTGATCTGAAAAACTCATGGAAGTCTTTTCACCGTTGAGGCGATAGCCATTTCCCGATTTTTCAGCTCGCAAAATGAGGTTGGCAGCGTCCGAACCGCCCCGCGGCTCGGTCAGGCCGAGGCCGATGATCTTCTCACCCCGGGCCACTTGCGGTAGCCACTCCTGAGCGATTTCGGGCGAGGCGTGCTCTGCGAGCATTCCGCCGAGCAGTGACGCCAGAAGTTGGACGTAGCTGGCGTTGAAGTCTCCATAAGCGATCTGCTCGACAATAATGCCTGCCGTCACGCTGCTCTCGCCAAGGCCGCCGTATTTTTCCGGCAGATCGGCGCCAATCAGGCCGAGTGACCCCATTTGTTTCAGCATGGCACGATCGATGCGGTGTTCCCTTGCCCGCCTCTGATAGTGGGGGCCCAGCTTGTCCTTCGCGAAACGCTTCGCGGTTTCCTGAAAAGCCTGCTGCTGCTCGCTAAGCGCGTAATCCATCGCGATTCCTCCCATCTAGGTGATCTTCAGTTCTTGCATTCAGTCTAACAACTGTTAGAAATTTAACAACCAGCCACGGAGGCAAGTCCATGCTGACGCCGACCAGCCCCGGAACATCGCTTTACCCTCATTTGCTATCTTCGCTAAAGGTAGGGCGGACCACGTTGCGTAACCGCATGATCATGGGGTCGATGCACACCCGTCTCGATATGGAGGACAACGGCGTGCACAAGATGGCGGTTTTCCTTGCCGAGCGCGCCAAGGGGGAGATAGGACTCATCATTACCGGCGGTTATGCGCCCAACAGCGCGGGTCTGATTGAGCCTGGGGGGCCGATTTTGACCGAACGTGCGCAAGCTCGCGAACTTCGTCGCATCACTGATGCTGTCCATCAGCACGGTGGTAAAGTCTGCATGCAAGTGTTGCATTCGGGCCGCTATTCCAAGCAAAGGGACTGCGTCGGTCCTT
>JAGVII010000356.1 GCA_020056155.1 Afipia sp. | reverse complement strand
CTTGCGACGCTGGGTGGCGATCCGCGGCCGTTCCTGCTGCAATTCCCCGGACTGCTCAGGAATGTTCCGGTGCTTGAGGAGGCCGCTCCCGGGCGCGGCCTGTTCACCATCCGCACCGAGCGCGACGGCATCGTCCGCCGCGTGCCGATGATCATGCTGGCGCAAGGCGAGTTGATGCCTTCGCTGACGTTCGAGATGCTGCGCATCGTCACCAAGTCCGACACCATTCTCGTCAAGTCCGACGAGGCCGGCGTGAAAAGCGTGGCGGTGCCTGGATTCGAAATTCCGACCGACCGCAACGGCCAGCTCTGGGTGCATTTCGCCAGGCACGACGCGGCGCGTTATGTGTCGGCGGCGGACGTGCTGGACGGCAAGATCGGCCCCGACCGCATTTCGCGCAAGCTGATCCTGATCGGCACGTCGGCCGTCGGGTTGCTGGACGTGAAGACCACGCCGCTCGATCCGGTGATGCCGGGCGTGGAAGTCCATGCGCAGGTGCTGGAGAGCGCGCTGACCCGCTCGGTGCTGTCGCAGCCGAATTATGCTGTCGGCGCGGAGTTGCTGGCCGCGATCCTGTTCGGCATCGCCATCATCTGGCTCGCGCCGATCCTCAGCGCCATCATGCTTCTGCTGTTCGGCGCGGTCATCGTCAGCATCATGGTGGCGACGTCCTGGTACTTCTTCGCGGAACACCGGCTGCTGATCGATTTCACGTTTCCGCTGATCGCGAGTACCGCGATTTATCTTGTGCTGGTGTTCAGCAGCTACTTCCGCGAACAGGCGCAGCGCCGCCGCATTCGCTCGGCCTTCGGCCAGTACCTGTCGCCTGCGCTGGTCGAGCAGCTGGCGCAGTCGCCGGAAAAGCTCGTGCTCGGCGGCGAGGAACGGAGCATGACCATCATGTTCAGCGACGTGCGCGGCTTCACTGCCATTTCGGAGCAGTTCAAGCAGGACCCGCAAGGCCTGACTTCGCTGATGAACCGGTTCCTGACGCCGCTCACCAATGCGATTCTCGACCGCAAAGGCACGATCGACAAGTACATGGGCGACGCGATCATGGCGTTCTGGAACGCGCCGCTGACCGATCATGAGCATCAGATCAACGCGTGCAATGCAGCGCTCGACATGATCGACCGCATCGAGGTGCTCAATGTCGAACGCGAGAGGGAGGCGAACGAGGCGGACAAGCCGTTCATCCCGATGCGTGTCGGCATCGGTCTGAATACGGGGACCTGCGTGGTTGGCAACATGGGATCGAACCTGCGATTCGACTATTCCGTGCTGGGCGACAGCGTGAACCTGGCCTCGCGCCTTGAGGGGCAGTCGAAGTCCTACGGCGTGCCGATCATTGCCGGATCGGCGACGGCGCTGGTGGCAAAGGACAAGTTTGCGATCCTCGAAATCGATTTCATCACGGTGAAGGGCAAGAAGGAGCCCGAGGTGATTTATGCGATCCTCGGGCGGGAAGATGTTGCCAAATCAGGGCCGTTTCAAAGGCTGCGCAACCTCAGCATCGAAATGCTGGCGTGCTACCGCAGCCGCGATTGGGACGGCGCTCTCGCCGCAATCGCAAAGGGCCGCATTGCCGACGAAGCAAAGACCCTCAGCGTGCTGTATGATCTTTATTGCGAGCGGATCGAGGTATTCCGCAAAACGCCGCCGCCGGACGACTGGAATGGCGTCGTTGCGCTGACAACCAAATAAGGTGAGGCGAAAGGCCGCCGCTACCGTCCACATGTCCGTCTGGCAAGCCATTTTTTTGATGACCGGCGCGCGGTATCATGTTGGTGAGTATGACCGCCGCATGCAATCCTTGCGAAAGATTCATTGAGTTCTTTCATGTCGACCACAATGTCCGTGCGGTTCTGGGGTGTTCGTGGGAGCATTCCATGTCCAGGCCCCAACACCGTGCGCTACGGCGGAAATACGTCATGCGTCGAGGTGAAGTGCGGCGATCATCGTCTCGTGTTCGATGCGGGGTCGGGACTTCGTCTGCTCGGCAACGCGCTGAGCGATGAGGCCGCGCGGACGGACATCGATCTGTTTTTAAGCCACGCGCACATCGATCACCTCATCGGTCTTCCTTTTTTCACGCCGGTTTTCGACAGGGGCAGCCGGCTCCGGTTGTGGTCCGGAAATCTGTTGCCGGCCGGCGGGGGCAGGGAAACGGTGCGAAAGCTGATGAGCTATCCGTTGTTTCCGATCGAGATCGAAACAGCGCACGGGGCCATCGAGTTTACCGACTTTGCTCCCGGCGAGACGCTCTCGCCGCGGCCCGGAATCGAGGTCCAGACCGCCGCGCTCAACCACCCCGGCGGCGCGACCGGTTACCGTGTGGAGTTCGGCGGCCGTGCCTTTGCCTACATCACCGATACCGAACTGAGCGGAAGTTCGGTCGATCCGGCGTTGCTGGCTCTCGCAAAGGACGCGGCGCTGGTCGTCATCGACACGACGTACACGGACGAGGAACTGCCGGAACATGTCGGCTGGGGGCATTCGAGCTGGCAACAGGCGGTCCAGCTTGCCGACGAGGCGGGCGTGGGGACGCTCTGCCTGTTTCACCACGACCCCGAGCATGACGACAACGAGATGGACCGTATCGCGGCGGCCGCGGCCAAGGCGCGGGCGGGGACAATCGTCGCCAGGGAAGGCCTGTCCATCGACCTTTGAGCAAAGCGCAGACCCCGCGCCGCCGGTATCATCCGCCGGTCATGGTGGGCGTTCATATCCGAGATTGACGAATAGGCGGTGTCGGGGGCGAGAAGCGTTGTTCCGCAAAGCGCGGAGCGGCATAATGCGCGTCAAGCATCCTTCAGCATCAGGTCGATACCCATGGATATGACACTCGTTTCTGGAGCCGGCGGGTTTATCGCGTCCGCGTTCGTGGTCGCGGGCTACACGAT
>JAGVII010000131.1 GCA_020056155.1 Afipia sp. | reverse complement strand
GGTGATCACGAGATCAACCGATTGCTCGCGCCGCAGGATATCGAGTGCCTGATTTCCTGACGCTGCCTCGAACACCTTGTGCCCCATATCCTGCAGCATCACCGTGGTGTTCATCAGCACGAGACCGTCATCATCGACGGCAAGCACCACGAGCGGGCGCGTGTGAGGCGCGCCGTGGGGGACGAAACGCTCGCTCTCCGCAGCCTTGCCCGCCTTGGCGACGGGGAGCCAGATCTCCGCTGTTGTGCCTTCGCCCTTCCGGCTTTTCAGCACGAAGCGGCCGCCGGACTGTTCAGTCATGCCGTGAACCATGGACAATCCCAGCCCGGTACCGCGGCCGACGCCTTTCGTGGTGAAGAACGGCTCCATCGCGCGTCCCAGCGTCGCCCGATCCATGCCCTCGCCGGTGTCCTTCACCGAAAGGCAGACATAGCGCCCCGCTTTCAGTTTGCCCTGAGAGCGGCCTTTGACGGTTTCGTCGCGCGCCGCGATGACGATATTGCCGCCCCCCGGCATCGCGTCGCGCGCATTCACCGCGAGATTCAGCAACGCCATTTCGAGCTGATTGGCGTCGGCGTGAACAAGATTGAGCTTTGGCGGAAACTTCGTCTCGATCGACACCGACGGGCCGAGAGATCTCTGCAGCAGATCGGTCATGCCAAGCACGAGGCCCGGCACATCGACCGGCCTGAGATCGAGATCCTGGCGGCGCGCGAAAGCCAGCATGCGCTGGGTCAGCGCGGCGCCGCGCTGTGCGGCCTGTGTCGCGTTGGAGATCAGCGTTGCGATTCGTTCGTCGTCCGGAAGCCGTCTGCCGACAAGCTCGAGACTTCCAAGAATGACCATCAGCAGATTGTTGAAATCGTGGGCGATGCCGCCGGTCAACTGTCCGATCGCATCCATCTTCTGCGAATGGGCCAGCGCTTCGCGCGTCTGTTCGAGAGCTTTTTGCATCTCCCGGCGCTCTGTGATGTCGCGCGTCACCTTGGCGAAGCCGATGAGTGTACCGGCGTCATCGCGGATCGGATCTATGATGACATTGGCCCAGAACTGCGTGCCGTCCTTGCGCACGCGCCAGCCTTCCTTTTCGAAACGGCCCTCGCGGAGTGCAGTGTCCAGCGCCTTCTGCGGCTCGCCCTTCTGCCGGTCGCCCTCCGAATAGAATTTTGAAAAATGCTGGCCGATGATCTCGTCGGCGCGGTATTGCTTGATCCGCTCCGCGCCGACATTCCAGCTGTTCACGCGTCCCTGCGGATCGAGCATGTAAAGCGCGTAATCGGTCACGCCCTGCACCAGCAGCCGGAACTGTTCCTCGTTTTGCTTGAGGCGTTGTTCAGCCGCCCTCCGCTCGGTGAGGTCGCGTGTAATCTTGGCGAAGCCGACGAGTTGCCCCTCGGTAGAGCGGATCGGGTCGATGACCACGTGAGCCCAGAACCGGCTGCCGTCCTTGCGGATACGCCAGCCCTCGCTCTCGAACTTGCCTTCTCGTGCCGATATCGCGAGTGCCCGCGCCGGAAGCCCGGACCTGCGATCCTCGTCGACATAGAACTCGGAAAAATGACGGCCGATGATTTCAGAGGCGGTATAGCCCTTGAATCGTTGCGCGCCCGGATTCCAGCTCGTCACCCGCCCTTCAGGATCGAGCATGTATATGGCGTAGTCGGTTACCGCTTCGATCAACAATCGGTAGCGCCCGTCTTGGGTCAGGGACGCATCGAACCGGTTCGCTGTCTGTAAAGTCGCGTCCTCAGCAATCATCAACATTCCCCACACCAACCAGCCCAAACGCCGGTGCGACGGGAAAGTTCCATCCGGTGGGGCGGCTTTAGCCCAATGTCGCAGGCCGCGACCTCAGGACCGCCTATTTCTGCTTCTCCCACGCCGCCGGCATGGCCCGCTGCGAGGCTGCTCCCGAAGCTCAGTTCCGCACTGCATAGAGCGGCGTTCGCAACGTGAACTGAACAAACGGCTCGGGCATCCAGGACACCTCGACCGTCGCGCCAAACAGCCGGTTGTCGTTGTCGTCCATCCGCTCGAGATCGATCCTGAGCAGCGGCTGGGTAAACGCCTTTGCCCTGATGAGACCGCCGGCGATCCGGGCTCCGCCAAAGGTCTGGACGCCGAAGCGGCCGGACAGCTTCCAGTTGTTCGGCCACTGATAATAGCCGCCAAGATACCCGACATACGCCGGCTCGACGTGCGCAAGCGCCGAATCCACCCAGACGGCGGTCAGTCGCGTCCCTGCGAGCAGACCCTGCGTTTCATCTTCGTTGAGCGCGTGATCGAGTTCGACGACGGTCTGGTTCGATGTCGATCCCAATCCCGGCGCACTGGTGATCGATCGTGTCAGGGTGGATATGACTGTCACGGTGATTCCATCCTGACTGATGACGTCGGCGTTGAACCCGATATTCCAGCTGTCGAGGATCATCGACGACCAGGGCGAGACATCGGACCGCGACGCGATGGCGCTGACGCCGCCATACAGCGAGAACCGCTCGGTGAGATCGATCGTCAGCGGCGCGTTCAGCATCACGGCCTGCGACCCCACCGGAATCGGCGAGATGAAATTCCTGAACCCGATCGCGAGCGTGTTGGGCGGCACGATCGCATAGGCCGTGTTGTAATCGAGATAGATGTTCGGCTGCTTCGGCCCTGCGCTGGATGATTCATCATCGTCGCTGCCGTGCGCCGGTCCAAGACAACCGAGGACGGCAAGCAGGCCGAGCGCAACACCGCAAAACGGTGCCCGGCCATGCCGGCGCCTTCCCCTAAAATCGATCCTGCCCATAGTCCGCCTGCAGCGCCCGCGAAAGCCGCGCGATGGTGCAGGTTTCCGCCGTCCTTTTCAATGACCGCCGAAGGATGTCCGCAAGTCCGCAAAAGAAGGCGTTGTTGAAATGATGCGGTCGTGCGCACCACCACGCTAGTTCAGCGTCGCCTTCAGCGCGGTGGCGGCGGACGCATAGCCGCCGCGTGCGCCATCGACGAAATGAAAGTGATCGGGCCGGGATGCCGCCAGGGTAAAGCATGTCATCATCGCCGCATCCTGACGATGCAGGCCGTAACGCGCCGTGCCGGCGGCGGCCGCGGCCGCCAGACGGCTTTCCAGCGCGTCGGCCAGTTCGGGCTTGCAGTCCAGCACCATGCGCAGGCCGTCGTCATATTTGCGGAAGTCCGAATTCTCCACCACCTGCTGCATGTAAATCTGCGGCACGAACCCGCCGACCGGAATCCCGAAGCGGATCAGCACATAGGCGAACAAAGTCACGGCGTGAACGCTGAGCCGCCGGAAGAACAGCGGCCCGCCGCGTTGCGCCAGCGCCTCATACTGCGCACCGGGCACCGGCCAGCGCAGCGCCGGCCCGGCGGCGGGTACCGGACGTCCCGAACCGGGACTTCGCTCGACCATCGTCACAATATCTTCGATCAGACGGCGAAACGCCGCGCTGTCGGCCGATGCAGGCACAATCAGCATCGACAGAATGAGACCGCGCTCGGCCGGCATTTCCGAGAACCGGCACGATAACCCCGTCAGATCGGGATGCGCGCCCGGCGGCGCCATCGGCACGGTGAATTCGCCGCGTTTCATCGCGGCTTCCGCCCATGCCAGTCCGCCGCCGGAGAACATTGCATAGGAAATGTGCGGCGACGCCGCATAGCGCGCGACACGCACGTCGAGCCCCTTGGCGCGGATCGCCTCGATCGGCACCAGCGCCACGCGCAGCGAAAGATCGAGATCCTCCTTGACCCAGGTCGCGGTGGCCGCGAGCGCATCGCGCGCCAATGCTGCGTCCTGCGGCGGGACCGCGAAGCTCGCGCCGTCGCCTCCGAATGCGAACGGGAAATCGCGATTCTCCAGCGCATTGGTGACCGACGCGATCACCGCCGCGCCCGCCATGTTCACGGCCTTGTAGCGGTTGTCCGCAATCGCCCTGGTGGATTGCACGATATCGGCGACGCCGATCAGCCATCCGTCGGGCACCGGCTGATACAGCGACGGGTCCATCAGATTGGCGAATCCGCGAAACACCGGCATGGCGCTGTAAAACGCATCCCCGCTGCCGCGGGCGCCCTGATTGTCCGACGCGTTCATAACCATTGCCTTGCCGTTCTCTCAGGCGCGCATGTTGCCCGGCCAGCGTTCCAAAAATACGGCCGCCCGGCAATACGGGTTCAAGGCGCGCCGCAAACAAATGCCGGCGCGGAAGCCCGCGCCGACAGTACGCAACGGCAAACCGCTTGAACCGGGAACGGCCTCAGCCTTGATGCCGGTGCCTGCGATACCGGCGTGGCGCGGGCTCATAATACTCGCGATACTCGCGGGGCTGATACCACGCATTGGCGCTGCACGAGCCGCCCACGCCGCTGGTGGCCGCCCGGCACTGGTCATAGGTGTAATAGGCGCATACCCGGCCCATGCCGGTGCGGCTGTAGTTCTCCGAGCAGAACGGCGCATCGGCCCTGGCAGGCGCGGCAGATCCAAGCGTGACGGCGAACGCAGCGGCTGCGACGGCTGCCAGACTTGCCGTGGCTGACGCGAAATTGAGTTTCAGCATTTCAATGTCTCCTTGATGTCCCACTCTATATGGGCACCGCATCCGGATTGGCTATCGCTAAACGCCGCGCGCGACAGTTTTCACGACGGCGTTGCGAAATAGTGCTAGACTGGATCAAGTGCCCTCCTTCCGATGAGTTCCGATGTCCCCCGTCTCTCTCCTGCTCAACATTTTGTGGGTCGTGCTCGGCGGCTTCTGGATGGCAGCCGGCTGGGCGGTCGCCGCCGTCATCATGGCCATCACCATCATCGGGCTTCCGTGGGCGAGGGCCGCCTTCAACATTGCGGCCTACACGCTGTTTCCGTTCGGCCAGAAAGCCGTGCCGCGCGATGAATATCTCGGCCGCTCCGATGTCGGCACCGGAGTTCTCGGCCTCATCGGCAACATCATCTGGCTGGTGCTGGCCGGCTGGTGGCTGGCGCTCGGCCATGTCGTGACTGCCGTCATCCTCGCGGTCACGATCATCGGCATCCCCTTCGCATGGGCGCATCTCAAGCTCGCCGGAATCGCGCTGTGGCCGATCGGCAAGACTATCGTCCCAGCCTGATCCGTTTGCCAAAGACAGCATCCCGCATTCGCGGTACGGCCGGATGGAGGCTTTCCACCGGCGCCGGGACACCATAATCTTGCGCGAACGGTTCTGGACAAACGTCGATGATGGTCGGCCTACAGGCTCCGCCGGTTGCGCATTCGCTGCGTCAGGCCGCGGACGACATCCTGGCGACGGCTCGGGCCGCGCGAGAGCAACTGAACGGCACCGAACCAGGCAGCGCCATTCATGATCTTCGCGTCGCGCTCAAGCGCTGGCAGGCGCTGTTGCGGCTGCTGGAGGATCCGATCGGTGATGAGGCCATGATCCTGCGTCGCGAGGCACGCCTCCTCGCCCGCGAATTCGGGCGCAGCCGCGATGCGCAAAGCGTTCTCGATGCGCTGGCCGACATCGCAAAACAGCGGGATACCTCGACGCCCGCGATGTCGATGCGAACCGAAGCCACCATCACCCGGCGGCTGCAAGAGGCGCGAGATGCGTCCGAGGCCGCCCAGCTTCTTGCCGGAGCCAATCAACGCCTGGACGATGGTCTGGCGCGAGCGTCGGCTTGCCTCGCGAACTGGCCGCTCGAACGCATCTCCTTTGACAGCATCGTAACCGCGCTCGCCCGATCCTATCGCCGCGCCCGCCGCCGTCTGCCGCGCAAATGGGAGGATGCGGACCCGGAGGACATTCACGAATTCCGCAAGGCCATCGTTGCATTTCGCTATCAGCTGGATCTCATTGCGCCGCTATGGCCGAAGGTGTGGCACGCCTTCATCGACGAGGTGCAAAGGGTGCGTTTGCAGCTCGGCAGGAGCAACGATCTCGTCGCTCTCAGCCGGTTGACGCAACCCAACCAGTTGCTGGCCCACTGGCGCTCTCGCCTGACGCCGCCGATCGAAACCCGGCGCCGGTTTCACCTTGAACGCGCGCGGTTGCTGGCCGGGCGGGTGTTCGCAGAAGCGCCGCGATCGTTCCGAAAGCGCATCGCGGCGCTGGCGAAAGCGGCGGCGGCTTCCCGTTAATCCGCCACCGGCGCAAGGGCGTTGCGCCGGGCGTAATACTGGCTCGCAGCCACGGTCGCAGCGATGGCGGCGCCGACGATGTCGGTGACCAGTCCCGGATCGATCAGCAGCAGCCCGCCAACGGCCAGCGCAGCGCTCTGCCAGTATCGCGAGTGGGTCAGGAAGTAGCCGTGCAATCCGGCAGCGAACAGCAGCACGCCGGTGCCCGCCGTGATGCTGCTCCAGATGATCGTCGGCCAGTCGCCGATCATGAGCAGCGCCGGTTCATAGACGAACATGAACGGCACGATGAAGCTGGTGGCGGCGATGCGCACCGCCGCAAGACCGGTCGCCCACAGTTCCGATCGTGCGATGCCGGCCGCTGCGAACACCGCGAGCGCCACCGGCGGCGTGATCGCCGACAGCACCGCGAAGTAGAACGCGAACATGTGCGCGGCGGGCACCGGGATGCCGAACTTGACGATAGCCGGCACCAGCAGCGCCGTCATGATGATGTAGGCCGGCGTGGTCGGCATGCCCATGCCGAGGATGATGCCGGCGATCATCGTAAACACCAGCGCGAGCAACAGGTAGTTCTGCGACAGGTTCACGACGAACTGGGTGAACACGATTCCCAGGCCCGACAGCGTCACCACGGCGATTACAACGCCCGCCGCGGCGCAGGCCAGTGCCACCGGCAGCGCGTTGCGCGCGCCGTCGACGCACGCGCCGACCAGATTTTCGAACGTCACATAGTGACGTGTCGACTTGCGCAGCGCCGCCACCGGGAAACACGCCAGCGTGCCTGCCAGTGCCGCGAGCGGCGAACTGAAACCTGAATACATGAAAAACAGAATGGTCAGAACCGGCAGGAACAGATGTCCGCGCTCGCGCATGACCTCGCCGAACTTCGGCAGTTCGCTGCGCGGCACGCCGACCAGTCCACGCCGCTTGGCCTCGAAGTGCACTGCCGAGAAGCACGCCACGTAATAGAGGACGGCCGGGATAATCGCCCACAACAACACCTGTCCGTAGGACACACCGAGAAACTCGGCCATCACGAACGCGGCCGCGCCCATGATCGGCGGCATGATCTGTCCACCCGTCGACGCGACGGCTTCGACGCCCGCGGCGAAGTGCGGCGGGAAGCCCGAACGCTTCATCAGCGGAATGGTAATCGGCCCGTCGACCATGACGTTTGCGACCGCGCTCCCGGAGATCGTGCCGAACAGCGCCGAACTGACGCACGACACCTTGCCCGGTCCGCCCGCCGTGTGGCCGGTGAGGCTCATGGCGAAGTCCATGAACAGCTGTCCGGTGCCGGTGCGCTCCATGAAGCTGCCGAACAGCACGAAGATCAGGACGTAGGATGCGGAAACCGAGAGCGGAATGCCGAAGATGCCTTCGGTCGTCATGTAGAGCTGGTCGATCATCCGCATCGGATCGAGCCTGGCGACAAACAGGCCGTAGACGATGAACACCACCGCGGTGATCGGCAGCGCCAGTCCGATGACGCGGCGCGCCGCCTCCAGCACCATCACGGTCATGACGATGCCCATGATCATGTCGGCCGTGGTCAGGTCATCGACGTAGAAGATGCGATTGATGACGTATTCGTAGTTGATGAAGAGATAGAGGATCGGCGCGATCGCCAGCACAAGCAGCAGCAGATCGAGTACGCTCGGCGTTCCGTCTGGGCTCCCCGAACTGCGGTAGATCAGAAACAGCAGCGTCATCGCAAACAGGAGATGCGTGCCGCGGAAGATGATCGCCTCCGGCGCGCCAACGACGATCGCCCAGACGTGAAAGATCACCATCGCCACGGAGATCAGGGTCGTGGCCATGCGCACGACACCGCCGTAACTGAAATCCAGCTTCATGATATTGCCCTGCCCGGAAATGCTATGTGGCGAGCCGCCGGCAGCGCTCACGCCGCCGGCGGCCGTCCGGTCAGTTGGTCTTCACGGTAATGCCGGCTTCCTTGTAGAACTTGGCGGCGCCCGGATGGAACGGAATGCCGATATCGGCCGCCATTCCGGCAGGCGTCAGGGTAGCGATGTCCTTGGCGACGGTCGCCAGCGTCTTGGTGTTCGCAGCGAGCGTCTTGACCATGGTGTAGACGTCGTCGGCCGGCAGCTTGCACGACGCCACCAGATGCGTCGCGTAGCCGATCACCTTCACGTCGGCACCCTGCTTCGGATAGGTGCCCTTTGGAATCGTCATCAGGGTGTAGCCCGGATTGAGCTTCTTCATCTTCTCGTAGCTGTCAGACTGATCGACCATCTTGATGTCGCGGGCGGCGGCCAGATCCATGATGGAGCCCGCCGGAACCTGGGTGCCGAGACCGAACGCCATGGCGTTGCCGTCC
>JAGVII010000755.1 GCA_020056155.1 Afipia sp. | reverse complement strand
TTTCTCGAGATCAACAGCGAACTGTCCGACAAGGGCTTCTTCGTTGCCGCGACCGACGACCTGATCACCTGGGCGCGCACCGGCTCGCTGATGTGGATGACCTTCGGCCTCGCATGCTGCGCGGTCGAGATGATGCAGGTGTCGATGCCGCGTTATGACGTCGAGCGCTTCGGTTTCGCGCCGCGCGCATCGCCGCGCCAGTCGGACGTCATGATCGTCGCCGGCACGCTGACCAACAAGATGGCGCCAGCGCTGCGCAAGGTCTACGACCAGATGCCGGAGCCGCGCTACGTCATCTCGATGGGCTCGTGCGCCAATGGCGGCGGCTACTATCACTATTCGTATTCGGTGGTGCGCGGCTGCGACCGCATCGTGCCCGTCGACATTTATGTTCCGGGCTGTCCGCCGACGGCGGAGGCGCTGCTGTACGGCGTGCTGCTGCTGCAGAAGAAGATCCGGCGCACCGGAACGATTGAACGGTAATCGCACATGGATGATGCGCGACTCAACGCACTTGGTGAGACGATCTTGGCCGCGCTGCCCGGCGCGGCGCTCGGTCATTCGGTGGCGTTCAACCAGCTCACGGTCTCGGTCGATCTGGCGAAGATCGTCGATGTCGTTCGCGTGCTGAAGACCGATCCGCGCTTCCGCTTCGTGAACTTCACCGACGTCACCGCGGTGGATTATCCCGGCCGCGAGAACCGCTTCGACGTGATCTATCACTTCATGTCGCCGGTGCTGAACGAACGCATCCGGTTGCGCGGCGAGGCCAACGAGACCACGCAGGTGCCGTCCATCATCAGCGTGTTTCCGGGCTCGGACTGGTTCGAGCGCGAGACCTATGACCTCTATGGCGTGATCTTCACCGGGCATCCGGACATGCGCCGCCTGCTGACCGACTACGGTTTCGACGGCCATCCGCTCCGCAAGGACTTCCCGCTGACCGGCTTCGTCGAGGTTCGCTACGACGACGCGGAGAAGCGCGTGGTGTACGAGCCGGTGCGGCTCAATCAGGAATTCCGCAAGTTCGATTTCCTCTCGCCGTGGGAAGGCGCGGACTATCCGCTGCCGGGCGACGAGAAGGCCGCGGCGCCTCAGGCGCCCGCCGGCTCCACTCCTGCAAAGGCAGGTGGATGATGACCGAGGTTCTGAACGCCGAAGCTACCGGCATGCGCAATTTCACCATCAACTTCGGACCGCAGCATCCGGCGGCGCACGGCGTGCTGCGCCTTGTGCTGGAGCTGGACGGTGAGGTGGTGGAGCGCGTCGATCCTCACATCGGCCTGCTTCATCGCGGCACCGAGAAGCTGATCGAGCAGAAGACCTATCTGCAGGCGATCCCGTACTTCGACCGGCTCGATTACGTCGCGCCGATGAATCAGGAGCACGCGTTCTGCCTCGCGGCGGAAAAACTGCTCGGCATCACCGTGCCACGCCGCGGTCAGCTGATCCGTGTCCTGTATTGCGAGATTGGCCGCATCCTGTCGCATCTTCTCAACGTCACCACGCAGGCGATGGACGTCGGTGCGCTGACGCCGCCGCTCTGGGGTTTCGAAGAGCGCGAAAAGCTTATGGTGTTCTACGAGCGCGCATCGGGCTCGCGCATGCACGCGGCGTTCTTCCGCGTCGGCGGGGTGCATCAGGACCTGCCGCCGAAGCTGATCGACGATATCGAGGCGTGGTGCGATCCGTTCCTGAAGGTCTGCGACGATCTCGAAACGCTTTTGACCGACAACCGCATCTTCAAGCAGCGCAACGTCGATATCGGCGTCGTCACCCTTGAGCAGGCGTGGGAGTGGGGCTTCTCCGGCGTGATGGTGCGCGGCTCCGGCGCAGCGTGGGATCTGCGCAAGTCGCAGCCTTACGAATGTTATGCCGAGATGGATTTCGACATTCCGATCGGCAAGAACGGCGACTGCTACGACCGCTACTGCATCCGCATGGAAGAAATGCGCCAGTCGGTGCGCATCATGAGGCAGTGCATCGAGAAGCTGCGCGCGCCGGACGGGCAGGGACCGGTTTCCGTCGAGGATAACAAGATCGTGCCGCCCAAGCGCGGTGAGATGAAGCGCTCGATGGAAGCGCTGATCCATCACTTCAAGCTTTACACCGAAGGCGTGCACGTCCCCGCCGGCGAAGTCTACGCCGCGGTCGAGGCGCCCAAGGGTGAGTTCGGCGTGTTCCTTGTCGCCGACGGCACCAACAAGCCGTACAAGTGCAAGATCCGCGCGCCGGGCTTCGCGCATCTTCAGGCGATGGACTTCATCTGCAAGGGGCATCTGCTGGCCGACGTGTCGGCCATTCTCGGCTCCCTCGACATCGTGTTCGGCGAGGTGGATCGCTGATGACTCAGCCGCCGATTATCTTCGACCGCATGACCGGCGAAATGACCGGGGCTACGCCATGGGAGCGCAGCGTCGGATTTGCGCTGCTGGCGGGATCGAAGGTCGGCGCGTACATCTCGCATCGCGGTTACAACAGCGCGGCCAATCTTCTGAAAACGCTGCTGCCTCCTCGCGACATCAACGTCATGCTCAATCCGGATGCGACGTTTTCGTTTCCTTACGGCGACGGCTACTGGAGCAAGCTGCTCAACCGCACCTTCAAGTATGAAGACGAACTTGAACTGTTCCTGCTGGATTCGAAGGACGTCGATTACACGCTGATCGATTGCGGCGCGAACTACGGCTACTGGTCGGTGATGGTCTCCAGCGATCGCTTCGGCTCGCGCCGCTCGATCGCGATGGAGCCGTCGTCGCGGAATTTTCCGCGTCTCGCGCACAACGCAAAGATCAACGGCGGCCGGTTCGAGGCGATCAACGCCGCCATCGGGTCCGCGCGCGGCACGGCGCGTCTGTCAGGCACTAAGCATGAGGCTTTCAGCATTGCCGGCGGTGAGAATGCCGGCGGCGAGGAGGTCGCGGTGCTTGCGCTCGACAACCTGATCGAGGACGGCAGGATTCCCGCGCAGGGCAAGTACATCATCAAGCTCGACGTCGAAGGCGTCGAGATCGACGCGATGAAGGGCGGCAAGCGGATTCT
>JAGVII010000005.1 GCA_020056155.1 Afipia sp. | reverse complement strand
GCCTGCACCGGCGTGTCGCCGGTGTTGGTAATGGTGATCGGCCTCAAGGCGACGTCGGCGCTGCGATAGTTGCGATAGACCGCGTTCTTCGCGGCCTCGCCGTTGACGGTGATTGCCATGCTGTTGGCCTCCCTCGCAAGCGCCCGCGAGGCCAGCACCAGCCACGCGTTTTCCTGCGTCGAGGTGTAGGGCGTCAACCCGCGTGCGGCTTCGACGCGCTCAACAGCGAGCGTCAGCGTCGCGCGCGGCGCACTGCCCTCGCTGGCGAGCGAAACCAGCGCCGCCGCATCGCGCAGCGACGAGCCGTAGTCGCTGCGGCCGAACTCAAGAGCCGGTTTCGGATTGAGGCTGTTCACCGCCGCCGAATAGACACGCTCGGCGCGGGCACGGTCACCGACCAGCGCCAGCGCCGCGGCCAACTGCGCCTTGGCGATGGGCGTGGCGATGTTGTTCAGTTTGGTGTCGGCGAGATAACGCAGGTCGCCGATCGGCGCGGTGCCGTTCTTCGCCAGCACATAGAGGCCATAGGCAAGATCGCGCCCGCCGTCCTTCTCCGGCTCCTCCGCATTGACCACCGAATTGCGGATGCGATCCAGCGCCGTCCTGAACAGGACGTCCGGCACGGCGAAACCCTTTTCGCGCGCACGCGTCAGGAAGTCGGTCACATAGGCATCGAGCCAGGCATCGTCGCCGCCGGACGACCACAGGCCGAACGAACCGTTCGAGCCTTGCCGTGCGAGCAGCTTGTCGATGGCGTCCTTGATCCGCTGATCCACGGCGGTGTCCAGCGCCAGGTGGTTCTCCGCCGCGAGATCGTTGACGTAAAGCAACGGCATCGCGCGGCTGGTGATCTGCTCGGAGCATCCGAAAGGGTACCGGTCCAGCGCCTTCAGGATCGTCGCGGCATCGAGCGCAGTCGAGAGACCGACCGACAGTTGCACGCCGCCGGTGCCCTGCACGAGGTCGGAGAACATATCCGATGTGAGCGTGAGACTCTCGCCCTTCGCCAGCGTCCGCACCGAGCGCCGCGCAAGGATCTGCGTAGCCGCCTTGACGTCCAGCGCGTAATGGCGCGCCAGCGTCAGGCCGTCCGGTCCCTTGATATCGACGTCGAGCGCAGCCTGCCCCGCACCGCCCGCCGCATCGATGGCAAGCGCGACCGTGCTGCGCTGCTTCGCAGCCAGCCGCATGGTCGTCGCCGGGTTACCAGTGAGTTTCACCGGGCCGGACGTCTTGACGCTGATGACGTAATCGCCCGCAGCACCTTCCACGTTGTCGAGATCGAGATTCATGGTGCCGCGGTCGCCGCTCAGCAGGAAGCGTGGCAGCGTGGCGGTGAGCACCACCGGATCGCGCACCGTCACATCGGTATTGGCGCGGCCCACTTTCGTCGACGACCAGGCCACGGCCATGATGCGCGCGGTCCCGGCGAACTCCGGAATGTCGAACGTCACTTCCGCCATGCCGTCGGCGCCAACCGTGACGATGCCCGAATAGAGCGCCAGCGGCTTCTGCGTCGGCGGGCTGCCTTGCAGTTCGGCGGACGCGCCGTCACCGCCGGTGCGGATCTGGCCGCGCGTGCCCTGCATGCCGTCGATCAGTTGCCCATAGAGATCGCGGATTTCGGACGTCATGCGGCGCTGGCCGAGATAATAGTCATCCGGCGCGGGCGGCTTGTAATTGGTCAGATTGAGAATGCCAACATCGACGGCGGCCACCACGATCTTGGCGTCCTCGCCACGGCTGAGACCTTCGATCTTCACCGGCAGCTTGAGCGTCGTGCCTGGACGAACCAGTGCAGGCGGAGTGAGACTCACCTTGAGTGTGTGATCCGCCTTGTCGATCCCGAACCACCTCAACCCGATGGCTCGGCCCGGCATCCGCTGCGCGGCTGTATCAAGCGGACGGCGCAGCGTGGCTACCACATAGGCGCCGGTGCCCCAGTCCTTGCCGACGGCAATGTTGATCTTGTTCGGGCCTTCCTTGATGTCGGCGGACTGCGTGGTCAGCAGGCGGTCGCCGAGCACATTGATTGTCAGCTTGCCCGCGGTGCGGGCGTTGACGGACACCACCATGGTGTCGCCGGACTTGTATTCTGGCTTGTCGATGGAGGTCTCCAGCAGGTCCGGCGTGTCGGCGCTGCCGTCGGAATACCAGCCGACGTCGAACTGCACCGATGTCAGCGGTCCATCAGCTTCGGTCGACTTCACGTCGAGGCGGTAACGGCCCGGCTGAGGAGACACCGTGATACGTGCCGGCTTGTCGGCGGCAATGGTCACATCGCCGTCGGCCACGCGCCTGGTGGACTTCACCGGCTCGTAATCCCAGGACGAACCCTGCCGATACCATTGGTAGCGGGATTCAATCTTGAGCAGTTCATAGCGAAGCCCGCTGCGCGCCAGCGCTTTGCCATCGGGCGCGACAAACACCACGTCGAAATTGGCGGGATCGCCCTCCGCGACGTTCTTGTCGGCAAACAGCGGCTTGACGCCGATCATCGCCTCATCGGGCGCGACGGGAATCGTCAGCTTGCGCTCGACCGCACGGCCGCCGGCTTCCACCATCCGGACGAAAATCTGCGCTTCCTGCGGGCGCGATGATGATGGAGCCTTGGAAAGGCTGACGTTGAACGCAGCCTTGCCGTTGGCGTCGGCTTCGGGAAGGTTTTCCAGCGGCGTGCGTTCGTTGCTCGACGTTTCCTCGTCGGCCACGCCGAACTTATAGCCCGGAAAGCCCGGACGATCCGGCGCCGGAGCCACCAGCATGTCGCCTTCAAGGGCGAGACCGGACGCGGGAGCGCCGTAAAGGAAGCGGCCATCGACTTCAAGTTCTGCAGGAAGTTCCGCAGTTATCTGCTTTGCCTTGGAAGTTAAGGAAAATTCGATCCGATCCGCGACGTAATCCTCGACCATGAAGGTGGTTTCACCCACCGATGGCGCCTTCGGATCGGTGAAGGCACGCACCCGCCAGGTGCCGGTCGGCACCGCCGAATTCAGCGGCAGGGTCAGACTGCGGCCGCCCGCGCCCTGATCCGGCACCACGGCGCGGCGGAATTCCACGCCATCGGGGCGCTCGACCACCAGCGTCAGCGGCGTGCCGACGACGCCGTTGCTCTTGCCGTCGCGCAGCAGCGCCGTGAGATAGACCGTTTCGCCGGAGCGATAGACCCCGCGCTCGGCATAGACAAAGGCATCGGGACCAGCAGGCGCGCTGCGTCCCGAAACACCGCGATCGGACAGATCGAACGCATTGGATTTGAGGCTCAGGAAGGCGTAGTCG
>JAGVII010000731.1 GCA_020056155.1 Afipia sp. | reverse complement strand
CTGATGGCTTCGCCCCAGCTCACCACGCCGAACAGGTCCAGCAGCAGGCCGTAAAACGAAACGCCGGCTGCCACCAGCCCGCCGAGAATGGTGATCTGGGCCGCAAAGCCCGCCGTTGCCGTCACCGGCGACACAAAGGATTCGGCGAGGAAAAGCATCGCCCCCATCGCCGCCGCGCACATTGCGATGCGCGGCAGCCGCCGCCGCGCCGTGGTATCGATGGAAAAGCCGAAGGTCGCCGCGCCGCGCCAGGCCAGTACGATGGCGCAGAACCACGCGCCGAGCGAGATACTGGCGGCGACGCCGCTTGCGCCATAGGCGTGCCCGAAGAACAAGCCGCAGGTCACTGCCGTTGCGATGCCGAGCAGCGTCGCAGCGAGCGGGGTCCTAGTGTCCTCGCGCGCGAAGAACGCCGGCGCCAGCACCTTGACCAGAACATGTGCGGGCAGGCCAAGGGCGAGAATCGAGAGCGCCTGTGCGGTGGCGACCGTATCCGTTGGCGTGAATGCGCCACGCTCGAACAGCACGCGGATGATCGGCTCGCTGAGCAGGACCAGGCCGAGCGTTGCCGGCAGGACCAGCGCGGTCGCGAGTTCAGCTCCGCGGGATTCGGCCTGCATCAGGGCCTGCCGGTCGCCATTGCGGATGGCGCGGGTCAGCTCCGGCACCAGGACCGTGCCCATCGCGACGCCGACCATGCCGAGCGGCAGTTCGATCAGGCGGTTTGCGAAATACAGCCACGACACCGCGGCGGGCGTGCTTGAGGCGATGATGGCGCCTCCGACGATCAGGAATTGCGGGCCGGCGTTGGCCACCATGCCGGGGATGCCCTTGCGCAGAAAGCCGCGAATTTGAGGGTCGAATGAAATCCGTACCGGCGTGGCGATGCCGTCGCGCCAGGGCCTGCGCTGAATCAGGATCAGCATTTGCAGGCAGCCGGCGACGCCGACCGCGCCGGCGATCACGGTTGCCGAGAATAACGGCTCGTGCCGCCAGACCAGCAGCACGACCAGCACGACGATCATGGTGATGTTGAACAGCACCGGCGAAAACGCGGTGAGCGTGAACCGGTGTTCGGCGTTGAGGACGCCTATCATGACGATGGAGGGGCCGACGAATGCGAAATACGGCATCATCAGCCGCGCGTCGTTAATGGCGAACTGCAGGGTTTCTCGGCCGACAAACCCGGGCGCCAGCACCGCGATCACGAGCGGCATCAGCAAGGTCAGCACCAGCGCGATGCCGATGAGAATTAGACTGACGCTGCCGAGCACGCGTCCGGCGAAAGCGGCGGCGGCGACGGTGCCTTCGGATTCGCGCACGCGCAGATAGTGCGGCACCAGCGCGGCGTTCAACGCGCCCTCGGTGAAGGAACGGCGTGTCACGTTGATGAACTGGAACGCGACCAGAAACGCATCCGCGATCGGACCGGCGCCGAGCAGGGCCGCGATCAGGGCGTCGCGCATGAATCCCAGCGTGCGCGACGCCAGCGTTCCTGTCGACATGGTCAGGATATGACGGATCATCGAACTATTCTGCGGATCACATGCTTGCTGGCGGGCGCGTTGTCGTGATAGGTCGCCGGTTGTTCAGGGGCCGTTGAGAGTTCGTCTGGACACGCCCTGAAATACCAGCTTTTGCCGGCTTTTCTCCCCCTCAGCAGGAATATCATTAATGGCTGCAGCGACATACGACGTTCTCGGGATCGGCAATGCCATCTTCGATATTCTGGTGCAGACCGACGACGCCTTTCTCGGCCAGCACGGCATGGCCAAGGGCTCGATGGCGCTGATCGACGAGGCGCGCGCCGCCGCGATTTACGCAGCCATGGGCCCGGCCATCGAGATGTCCGGCGGTTCCGCGGCGAATACGATTTTCGGTGTGGCCGGTTTCGGGGCGAAGGCGGCCTATGTCGGCAAGGTCAAGGACGACCAGATCGGCGGGATGTACAGCCACGATATCCGCGCGGCGAATGTCGCGTTCACGACGGCGGCGGCGACGGATGGTCCTGCGACCGGATGCTCTTATATTCTGGTGACGCCGGACGGCGAGCGCACCATGAACACCTATCTGGGCGCGGCGCAGGATCTGTCGCCCGCCGACATCGATCCGGCGCAGATCGCGGCATCCTCGATCGTTTATCTCGAAGGCTATCTGTGGGATCCGGTCAACGCGAAAGAGGCATTTCTCAAAGCCTCCAAGATCGCTCACGACAACAAGCGCAGCGTGGCGCTGACGCTGTCGGATGCCTTTTGCGTCGGCCGTTACCGCGACGAATTCCTCGATCTGATCCGGACCAAAATGGTCGATCTGGTGTTCGCCAACGAGGCTGAACTCACTTCGCTCTATCAGACCGAGGATTTCGACAAGGCGCTGGCGCAGTTGCGCAACGATGCGGAACTCGCTGTCGTCACCCGCAGCGAAAAGGGCTGCGTGGTCGCCGCGAAAGAGAAGGTCACAGCGGTCCCGGCATTTCCAGTAAAGCAGGTGGTGGACACCACGGGCGCGGGCGATCTGTTCGCCGCCGGATTTCTGTTTGGCATCGTACGCGGTCTCAGCCATGAGCAATGCGGACGGCTCGGTACGCTCGCCGCCGCCGAGGTGATACAGCATATCGGCGCCCGTCCACAGGCGTCGCTGAGGGCGCTGGCGCAGGCAGCGGGTCTGCCAGTCTAGACCGGCAGCCAGCTGCGACGTTGACCAGCCGTCATGATGCGCCAATCGTTCACGATCGGGTGAGCTTCCGTTAACCGCGATGGTTCTTGAAGGCGCTGTCACCCGCATCCATATGGGGGATGGCGCTTTTCGGCTGGAACCATTTGCCGGCGGTGACCGTTGGAATTTTCCGCGCTGTGCGGCGACGAATAACTATGTGCAGGAGTACCGCGCAAGGCGCGGCGGAAGGACACCATGATTACGACCTGGAGCGAATGGAAACGTTATCCGAAGGCCGTGCGGGGCGAGAGGCTGGAAGCGCCGATCGGACCGGGGATTTTCGAGGTCAGGCACGCATCGTCCGGCGCGCTGTTTGCATTCGAGGCAACCGACAACATCGCTCATGCGCTGTCGTCCATTACCTCGGGACCCAAATCGTTCGCCTCGTGGTTCGGCAAGCGCGATCCGGTGACGTCGCTCGATCTGGAGTACCGCACCTTCGCAACGTCGACCCGCGAGGAGGCGAAGGTTGCGGCGGAGCGCATGCTCGGCCGCCGCGAAGCCTATATGAGCCACGTGGCCTGATCTTGCCGCGGTTGGATTGAGACTTGCGGTGTTAACGGCGCAGCGCGCCGATCATGCGGCTCGCGAAAGCAAGCCGTTCGGCCATCACCGACATGAAATAGGTCAGGAGCTTTTGGCCGAGTTGCGGGTTGCCGGCCGTCAACGCGGCGAAGGCGTCGCCGCGCAGCACATAAAGAACGCTGTCGATTTCCGCCTGGATCGTAGCGCTTTGCGGCTGACGTGAAACCAGCCCCATTTCACCGACGGTGGTGTGCCGTCCAAGGCTTCGGACCCGCGTGGTGCGGCCGTCGCCGGCATCGACAATCACGCCAATCCGGCCGTTCAGAATAAACAACATCGAGTCGGCCGGTTCGCCCGCGCGGGCGATGATCTCAAACGCGCCGACCTCGATGCGTTCACAGTGCCGGGCCAGTTCGGCGGCATCGTGCTCATTGCCGAGAATCCCTGTGAACCAGCTTTGCAGATCGCCGTCCTCGTGCTCGAGGCCGCTATGCCGGGCGATGATTTCATTCTCACACCACTCCAGCGCATGGTCGAGCTCCGGCATCACCAGAATGTCGCCAGACAGAAATTCTCCCGAACGCAGCATCTTCTCGGTGGCCCGCGGCAGATTGACGAGAACCAGCTTGACGCTGCTTTCGAGCGCCGAACGCCGGATCTGGGCGAAGCTGTAAGCGGCGGATGAATCGATTCCAGTCACGAGCTTGAAGTCGAATACCAGGTACCGGCACTCGGGATGGTGCAGCAGCAGCGACCGGACATGCTGGTAGAGCCGGTTGGCTGAACCGAAGAACAGGTAGCTCTGCAGATTGAGCCCGTGAATTTCCTTGCCGTGAGCGCTCAGCAGCGCGAGGTCATGGCGCGAACGATCGAGCGAACTGCGATACTCCGCTCCGTTGAAACCGAATTTGATGGAGCTGATGCGCGACGCACTCAGGGCGAATGTCGCGCAGCCGATCACTGTTCCGATCAGAACGCCGGCGATGAACCCCCACGTCATGATGATGAAAAT
>JAGVII010000742.1 GCA_020056155.1 Afipia sp. | reverse complement strand
GACCACGTCGCCGATCTCCTGCGCCGCGCGCGACAGCTTGGCGATGCGCGCATCGGTGGCTTCCGCCTGCGACACAGCGGCGGCGGCGATCCGGCTCGATTCCTGAACCTGCCGTCCGATCTCGTTGACCGACGCGGAAAGTTCTTCCGTGGCAGCGGCAACGGACTGCACATTCGCCGAGGCTTCTTCCGACGCGCCTGCGACCTTGCCGGACAGTTCCTGCGCGGTCTCGACGGTCCGGGTCAGGGTCGTCGCGGATGACTCGAGCTGGCTCGCCGACGACGAGACGCTCGACACGATCACGCCGACGGCGGTCTCGAAATCGTCCGCGAAGCGGTGCAGCTCCGCGCTGCGGGCAGCGCTGGCGGATTTGCCTTGCGCCTCGCGCTCCGCCGCCTCGCTCTGCGCCTTGGCGACGGCGCGCATCTTGAACTCCTCGACGGCGCTCGCCATCTCGCCAATTTCGTCCTTCTGGCCGAGGCCCGGCAGCACGACATCGAAGTTGCCGCCGGCGAGTTGCCGCATCGCGTTGCACATGGCGATCATCGGCCGGGAAATTCCGCGGCCCAGCATCCAGGCGAGGAGCGCGCCGAACACGATGCCCGCGGCACCGAGCGCCGTCACGAACTGGCTGGTCGAATGCGCCGCCGTGGCGGATTCCCTGGCGAGCTGCGTCTGCCGGACCACCAGACCATCCTTGATGGTCTTTGCTTCCTGCGTCACCGACGACGCCGCATCGTTCATCTTCGCCGACAATGCCGCAATCTTCGCGGTGTTCTCCACGAACTTCGTGAAGGCCACCTTGTAGGCATCCAGTTCCTGGGTGATTTCCGCAATCTTCGACGCGAGCTTCGCGTCGTCGGCCGTCAGCGTGCCGAAGCTGTTCTTCAGAAGCTGCATGCGGGCGTTGACGCTGTTGGCGACGGCGGTGTCAGCGCGCAGGACATAGTTGCTGATGTTGGACGTGATCGACGCCGAGTGGGTCGCCAGTTCCTTGGCATTCTGCTGAATCGAGGACAGTCCGGCAAGGATCGCGGTGTCCGCCAGATCGTCGAACTTGTAACGGATGGTGTTGCCCATGCGCAGCAACTGGTTCGACGCGATCGCCGCGTTCTCCGTCTTGAGCTTGATGACATCCGCGAACAGCGCGGCGAATTCACCGTAGCTGGCGGAAAGATTGAGAACGCTCTTGCGGTTGCCGGCGGTGGCGACGCGCGCGGCCCGTTCAATCGCCTCGCCGAGGCCCTTCTCGGCGGCACGCGCAGCTTCTTCGTCCGCCGGAAGCCCGGTCGTCACGTACTGGCGGGCGCGAAGCTGATAGGCCACAAGCTCGCGATCGATCTCGCGCGCGCTGTCGCTCTCGGCGACGATGGCCTGATAGGACTGGACGCCGCTGGCGATGCGCTCGAACCCGAAATGGGCGACGCCCATGTTGATGGCGGAGATGCCCAGCACGGCAACGAAGCCGAGCATGATCTTGGTTCGAAATCTGAGATTGGAGAAAAAGCTGATTTTCGTTTTCTGCTTTGCCGGAGTGCCCTTGGACCAGCCCATTCCCAACCCCCAAAAATTCTTTTTGCATGCTCAGCCGGCCGGCACCCAGCCGGCGGAAAGTCCCCCAAAGTAAACAAAATTGAATAACGCCCCGTAAATTGCTACCGCGCTCAGTAGAAGACGCCCGCCAGGCGGGCGCTTTCTGCTGACGGCGTGGGCAAATACGGCAGACTGGGCAATATCCCGGCACCGCCAGCGCCGAAAGATTAACGATTCATTCCCAGCTCAGCGCGCCGCCATTCTGGTATTCGATCACGCGAGTCTCGAAGAAATTCTTTTCCTTCTTCAGGTCCATCGCCTCCGACATCCACGGGAACGGATTGTCGGTCTCGTCGAATACGCGCGTCAGTCCAAGCTGGGCGCAGCGGCGGTTGGCGATGAAATGCATGTACTGCTCGCACAGCGCGGCATTCAGCCCCAGAAAGCCTCTCGGCATGGTGTCGCGGCTGTAGGCGGCTTCCAGTTCGGCGGCCTCGCGGATCATGCCGCGTATCTCGTCCTGGAATTCGCGTGTCCACAGGTGCGGATTTTCCATCTTG
>JAGVII010000011.1 GCA_020056155.1 Afipia sp. | reverse complement strand
GTCGGCCTCGCCTCGCTGCTGCTGATCGCGACCAACGCCCGCTCCGTCCATAACGCCACCGCCGACGGCGACACCCGCACCCTCTCCTTCCATCACACCCATTCCGGCGAGGACCTCACCGTCACCTTCAAGCGCCATGGCCGGTACGACGAGGCAGCGCTGAAGAAGCTCAATCACTTCCTGCGCGACTGGCGCAGCCAGGATTCCACCACGATGGATCGCCGGCTGTTCGACATCGTCTGGGAAGTCTATCGCGACGTCGACGCCAAACAGCCGATCCAGATCATCTCCGCCTATCGCTCGCCCGCCACCAACGCCATGCTCCGCCGCCGCTCTTCGGGAGTCGCGCGCCACAGCCAGCACATGCAGGGGCACGCGCTGGACTTCTTCATCCCCGGCGTGCCGCTCGAGCAGATTCGTTTCGCCGGACTTCGCCTGCAGCGCGGCGGCGTCGGCTTCTACCCCACCTCCGGATCACCTTTCGTGCATCTCGACGTCGGCAGCATCCGCCACTGGCCGCGCATGACCCACGATCAACTCGCGCGCGTCTTCCCCGATGGCCGCACCGTGCACGTGCCATCCAACGGCAAGCCGCTGAAGGGTTACGAGCTTGCGCTGGCCGACATCGAGCGCCGCGGCAATGGCGAAGACGTCGCGGCACCCTCGAAGGGGCGCAGCTTCCTGGCCTCGCTGTTCGGCCGCAAGCAGGCGGATGACGAGGAAGAGGCCGGCAATGACGCGGCGCGCGGCAGGGTGGTTCCTGTCGCACTGGCTGCCGCCAACAACGCCAAGGCCACCGTCACGGCCGCGGCCGAAAAACTTCTTGAGCGCGTGCCGCTGCCACGCGCGAAGCCGGCCGGCGCGATGTCCTATCAGGTCGCTTCCGCCGATCCGAAAACTGTTGCGCTTGCCAGGCCGCAAACGGAACTCAAGCCGGTTCCGGCTGACGAATACGCCCCACAAAGCCCCATCGACATCATCAATGCCCGCGGCTTCTGGGATAACGAGCCGGCACCGAAGCCCGCCGCGCAAGCGCAGATCGCCGCCCTCAAGGCCCGTGGCGCAGTGGTCGCCGCCGATCCGCAGTTCACCGCAAGCCTGCCGCAGAATATTGCGCAGGCGATGGCCTATGCACCGGCGGATGTGCCGCTCGATCGTGCCCAGATCGTTGCCGCCAGTGCGCCCGTTCCGCGCAGCCCGCGCGTTGCATCGCTCGCGCCCAACCCGATGTCCGGCGCGGATATCAACGCCACGGACGCAGCGATCGCCAAGACCGCGCAGGGCAAGATCGCAACCGCGACCCGGATCAAGCAGGCTTCCCAGACAAACGACACCTGGCTGCGCGCGATGATCCTCGCTCCAAGCGCCAGCACGTCGATGGTCGCCTCCGTTCTGGGCGATCAGGACATGACGGTGATGCGCAAGCACTTCGTCAAGCCGACCGCGGCGGTGGCAATGACGTTCTCGAACGATCCGCAAATGGGCATCGTCTGCGAAAAGTTCACGGGATCTGCGACCGCGACGCTGTCGACCACCGCGTTCGCGATGCGCACCGCAGCGCTGCGCTGAGACCGCAATTTTCTGACCCGTCATATTGTTTGCCGCATGATTGCGCCCGGCCTGCGGACAGCGCACCGTGGCGCGCATAACCAACACAACAGGGGAAACAACTGTGTCCTTCGCCGAGATCGAATACCGCGTCACCGATCGCGTTGCCGTCGTGACCCTCAATCGCCCGGACCAGCTCAACGCCTGGACCGCCGTGATGGGTCAGGAAGTCCGCAAGGCGATGGAAGAGGCAAGGGACGACGACAATGTCCGCGTCATCGTGCTGACCGGCGCCGGACGCGGCTTCTGCGCAGGCGCCGACATGAAGCTGCTGTCCAGCATCAGCACCACAGGCCGCATCGCTGAAACAGCGGATGCGCCGATGGATGCGAATTCGCGCCCCGACTTCCAGCGCAAGAACACCTATTTTCCGGCCGTGCCGAAGCCGATCATCGCCGCGATCAACGGCCCGTGCGCCGGCTTGGGAATGTGCTTCGCCCTGTTCTGCGACATGCGGTTTGCAGGTCAGGACGCCGTTTTCACCACGGCCTTCGCACGGCGCGGCCTGATCGCCGAACATGGCATGAGTTGGACCCTGCCGCGGCTGATCGGACTATCTGCCGCAACCGACCTTCTGATGTCCGCCCGCAAGGTGAAAGCCGATGAGGCCCTGCGGCTCGGGCTGGTCGATCGCGTCTATCCAACGGGCGAACTGATGCCTGCGGTCATGGCCTATGCGAAGGAGCTCGCCGAATTCTCCTCGCCGCGCTCGTTGCGCGTCATCAAGAAGCAGCTTTGGGAAACGCCCATGCAGACGCTGAACGAAGCGGTGGAGGTAGCCGATCACGAAATGGCGCTGAGTCTGAAGAGCGACGACTTCAAGGAAGGCGTAAAGCACTTTCTGGAGAAGCGTGCGCCGGCCTTTACCGGGCAATAGCCGGCCCGTTCACGACAAAACTCCCGGACGGATATCCGGGAGTTTTCAGTATCCTGTCTGGCGGCGAAGCGTCGGGCTGCTTCACAGCATTCCGAGCGCCTGCATATAGGTTTCCAGGATGGTTTCCTGCTCCTGACGCTCGTCGGCATCCTGCTTGCGCATGCGGATGATGGTGCGCAGCGCCTTGACGTCGAAGCCGTTGCCCTTGGCTTCGCCGTAGACGTCCTTGATGTCGTCGCTGATGGTTTTCTTCTCTTCCTCGAGCCGCTCGATGCGCTCGATGATGGCCTTGAGCTGACCCTTCGCGAAGCTGTGCGCGGTGTCATCGTCTTTCACGGCAGCCGAGGTGGTGGCCATCGGGGGTACTCCTGAACTTTGGTGAGGCTTGGTCAAGGCGTGCGCGGCACGTCATTCAAGTTTCACACTCAAGAGTAGGGCCAGCCACGTCAAGGACGCGGCCATGGTCATCCACAGCGACCCACAGAAGAAAGAAAAGTCGCAAGCAAACGCGAATTTAACTTGCCTTCGGCGCCCGCCAAGCCGTTTCGGTTTTTCGCCGGTCAGTGGCCGGTGTGGCTTTTTTTCATCGCGGCGACCTGATCGGGCGTCGCCTCGGTCTGATGTTTCGCCTTCCAGGTTTCATACGGCATGCCGTAGACCGCCTCGCGGCTCTCGTCCTTGCTGAGCGCCACGCCCTTGTCG
>JAGVII010000219.1 GCA_020056155.1 Afipia sp. | reverse complement strand
AGCCACAGCGCGACAACGCCGCCGGTTAGCGCCAGCGGCACGGCGCTGAAGACCATGAGAGCATCCCGCGCCGTGCCGAGTGCCCCCATGAGCAACAGGAAGATCAGGACGAAGCAGACCGGCACCACGATGAGAAGTTTCGCGCGTGCTGCTGCGAGGTTCTCGAACTGGCCGCCCCAGGACATCCAGTCCCCGGACGGCAGGGTCACGGCGGTCTCGATCTGCGATCGCGCATCATTGACGACGGCGGCGATATCGCGGTCCCGCACATTGGCGGTAATGACAACCCGTCGCTTGCCGTTCTCGCGGCTGATCTGATTGGGGCCTTCACTGATCCTGAACGTCGCCAATTGCCCCAGCGGTACGGTCAATGGCGTGACGCCTGCCGTCGGCAGCGACACCGGCAAATTCTTGAGGGCATCGAGATCGCCACGGATGTCTTCCGGCAGCCGGACCACGATATCGAAACTGCGGTCTCCTTCAAACACGGCTCCGGCGGAGCGCCCGCCGATGGCGGTGCCGATCACCTCCTGAACCGTGGCGAGGCTCAGGCCGCGCCGCGCTATCTCGATCTTGTCCACGGTGATATCCAGTACCGACAAGCCACTGACCTGCTCGACCTTGACGTCGGTTGCCCCCCTGGTTTTCTTCAGGATGTTTGCGACCTGTCCTGCGCTGCGCAGGAGCGGTTCAAATTCATCGCCGAAAACCTTTATCGCGAGATCGCCGCGAACACCGGCCAGGAGTTCGTTGAAGCGCATCTGGATCGGCTGGGTGAATTCATAAGTGTTGCCCGGCAATTCGCGCACGGCGTCCTCGATTTGCTGAAGCAACCCGGCCTTGGTCAATTCTGGATATGGCCATTGATCCTGCGGCTTGAGGATGATGAAGGTGTCCGACGCATTCGGCGGCATCGGATCGGAAGCTACCTCGGCGGTGCCGGTCTTGGAGAAAACGTAGGAGACTTGCGGAAACGCGCTGATGGCCTTCTCGACTTCGAGTTGCATCGTTTGCGATTGGGTCAGGCTGGTGCTGGGAATTCGCAGCGCATGCATGGCGATGTTCTTTTCGTCCAGCGTCGGGATGAATTCCTGACCGAGCCGGGAAAACAACAGCAAAGCGGCGCCAAACAAAACCAGTCCGGTCACGATAGCTGCGGATGGGCGTTCGATGGCGCGCTTGAGCAGCGGTGCGTAAGACGTCTTAAGGCTGTGCACGAGCCGGCTGTCGGATTCCGTGACCCGGCCTGTCACCGCAATGGCGATCAGTGCAGGAACGAAGGTAAGGGACAGCACGAAGGCGGAGACGAGCGCGAGGATGACCGTCAAGGCCATCGGCTCGAACATCTTTCCTTCGACCCCGCTGAACGTCAGCAATGGGACATAAACCAGAATGATGATCGCCTGACCGTAAACAGTGGGGCCGATCATCTCTTCGGCTGCCGACTTCACGGTCGTGAGCCGTTCCTGCAGCGACAGCGTTCGCCCGGCGGCGGCCTGCTTTTCAGCCAGATGACGCAATGTATTCTCGGTAATGATGACCGCGCCATCGACGATCAGGCCGAAATCGAGCGCGCCGAGACTCATCAGGTTCGCGCTGATCCGGCCTTGCAGCATGCCGAAGGCCGTCATCAGCATGGCTAGCGGAATGACGAGGGCCGTGATGAATGCCGCGCGGAAATTGCCGAGCAGCAGGAACAGGACGGCGATGACGAGCAGGGCGCCTTCGCCCAGGTTCCAGGCCACTGTGGTGACTGTCGCATCGACAAGTTGTGTCCGGTTGAGAACGGTTTCGACAGTCACGCCGGCAGGGAGCGTGCGGCGGACGTCCCGCATTTTTTCGTCGACCGCGGCGGAAACCGTCCGGCTGTTGTTCCCGATCAGCATGAGGGCGGTTCCGACGACCACCTCATGCCCATCGCGGCTGGCGCTGCCGGTTCGGATTTCGCCTCCGATCGTCACGTCTGCGACATCGCGAATCCGCACGGGAACAGCACCGCGGGTGACGATGGTCACGTCGCCAATGTCGGCGAGACTTTCCAGACGGCCGCCGGTCCGGACCGCGATGCCTTCGCCGTTGCGGTCGATGGTGCTGGCCCCGCGGCTGATATTGTTCATCTCGATGGCGCGCACGATGTCGCTAAACGAAAGGCCCAGCGCGATCAGCTTGGCAGGGTCCGGCTTGACCTGAAACTGCTTGATGAACCCGCCGATGGCGTCGACGCCCGCCACACCCGGTACGGTCTTGATCTGCGGACGGATGATCCAGTCCTGCACGGTTCGCAAATAGGCGCCGCGCTCGATGTCGGTTTTCAGCAGTTCGCCTTCCGCCGTCCGGAACGAACCGTCTGCCTGCCAGCCCGACTTGCCGTCGCTGGATTTCGGGCCGAGCGAAACTGTCCACATGTAGATTTCGCCGAGCCCGGTCGAGATCGGCCCCATCTTCGGATCGGCTCCCGGCGGGAGGCTGGCGCGTACGTCGATCAGCCGCTCGTTGATCTGCTGCCGCGCGAAATAGATATCGGTCTTCTCGCTGAAGATCGCGGTGACCTGCGAAAATCCGTTACGTGACAGCGAGCGGGTGGTTTGCAGTCCGGCAATGCCGGCCAGCGCGGTTTCAATACGGAATGTAACCTGCTTCTCGATTTCCACCGGTGACAGCGCCGGCGCCGTGGTGTTGATCTGCACCTGCTTGTTGGTGATGTCAGGGACCGCATCGACAGGAAGCCGCGCGAGCGACCACACGCCGAGAGCGACAAAGCCGAGACTGAACAGGACGACGATCCAGCGGTGCTGAATAGACAGATCGAGAATGCGCTTTATCATGACTAGTGGTCCGATTCAGGTGCCTAATGCGCGTGTGCAGCTTCGCCGCGGCCGAGATCGGCCTTCAGGACGAAGGTGTTGGCGGTCGCGATCCGGTCGCCGGGAGCGAGTCCGGACGTCACCTCGAATGATTTGCCGTCCTCGCGGCCTGTCACGATCTTGCGGGGTTCGAAGCCAGCCTGCGTGCGAACGAAGACGGCGCTTTGACCCTCCAGGCTTTGTACGGCGCTCTTTGGCACCACGACATCCGCTTGAATCTGCTGGGACGGGATCTCGGCGGTTACGAACATTCCGGGCCGCAGGACATGGGACGGGTTATCAACCGAGGCGACGACCCGCGCCAGCCGGGTATCCTTGTCGAGCAACGGACTGACGAACATGATGGTCGCGGGCAGGGGCTCTGCGCCCGAACCTCGCTCAACACTGATCTGCTGACCTTCCCGGACCACGGCAAGGTCAGTCGCGGGAATCGCCAGTTCGGCCCACACCACACGCGAGTCGACGATCACGAACAGTTCGCTTTCCTGACCTTCGCGCCCCACCAGCGATCCGAGATCGACGCGTCGCTCGGCGATCCGGCCGCTCATCGGCGCTCGCAGTTCCTGCAGCCTGAGGCTTTCGACAGGTTGCTGGGGCAGCGCTGCAATCTGGTCGCCGGTCAGGCCCAGTGCAAAAAGCTTCTGGCGCGCGACATCGAACTTGATCCGCATGTCTTCGTACAGGGTCTTCGCACGCAGGAAATCATTCTCGCTGCTGACCTTGGACTCGAAAAGACTCTTCGAGCGGTTGAACAGCGTTTCCTGGAGATCGAACGCGACGCGCGCGGCGAGGTATTGGCTCTTGGCATCGGCAACCTCACGGCTTTCGATAATCGCCAGAACATCGCCCTCGCGGACGGTGTCTCCAAGCCGCTTGCGCAATTCCGCCACGGTGCCGAGCAATCGCACGGAGACCTTGGCGATGTGCTCTCCGCTGGGAACGATTGTGACCGGTACGGCGATGCGCTTGCTCAATGTCCCGGCGGCCGCCTCGCGGATCGCAAAGTTTCCAGCGGCGATTTGACGTTCGCTGAGCTTCACACCGGCTTGGTCATGCTGCTCGGCTTTGCTTTGCGCCGCTGGAGTTTCATGCGCGTGCGCGGCGGTGACAAAAATGGCCGCGAGTGCGCCAAAAGCGCCGCCTGCGACACGTAATCGAAGTCTGGTCATTGTTAAAATCCCGCGAGCGGGTCAGGCTCGTGCCACGATCAATTCCACGAACTGCTGTGCCTGCGAAAGTCGACGCAGACAGGCTGTCGCGCAGCCGTCGCGGCTACGGACATGCCCAGCGGGCCCTTCGGCCTCGGAATTTAGGCGCGGGGTGGTTTGAAAAGGGGCAGGCCGGCCAGCGACGGCGGCGTCTGTTCCCGGCCGATGCGCGGCGCTTGATGGCTGATGTCAGCCGGAAGACTCACGGCAAAGGCCGGTTGTCCGGTCACGTGGTTCAGGCAATGGCCGCAATGAGCGGGCATGCTCTGATCGGGTGCATCGGGCGGGGTGCCCGCATCGAAATCCATCGCCATTGCCGTTGGATTCGAGCCTGCAAAGGCCAGATCGCAGCTTCCGCAATGGATCAGGGATGCCAGCAGCCCAAGCATCAGCGCCAGAACAAGCGACAGACGGCGTCGCCGTCCATTGTGTCCGGAGCCGAGGCTCGCATCGAGTTGAAGACCACTGGTCATGTTCTATCAGTAGATTCTCTGTCGGGCCTTTTCAAGGCCGGTTACGCCGCACCCGTGGGCACCAGCGCACAGGCCGTGACCGGACTGGTCACGATCTGGATGGTTGTGTGCTGGATGCCGAAATCTTCGTTCAAATGATGTGTCGCCTCCACGAGGAAGGCATCGCCCGGATGGCCGGAGGGCATAACCAGATGGCAGGTCAGCGCAACTTCGGTCGT
>JAGVII010000026.1 GCA_020056155.1 Afipia sp. | reverse complement strand
ACCGCAACAGGTTCCTTAGCGAGGCTATAGCACCCGCCTGCGCAGGCTGGAAGGCAACGCACCTGAGACTTTCTGGCATGCCCGCCGAAATCCACTCCGGCCGGTAAATCTGGAGGCAGTCCACGCCGAACACTTGGGCATTTTCGCTCCGCCTGAAACCACTCAGCGGGGAAAGTGTCCGGCATTTCCGGCAGCCGTCGTTTTTGGGGGACGGTGGCTCACCCGCAGTTCTGTCTCGCGTTTCGCATGAGATTCAAACGATTCGCTAACCTCGTTGATTTATAAAGATAATTTCGGGGGCGCGAGTTGAGACTTGAATCGGTCTCTGCGGTTGTTGAATCGATCCCTTCACGCGTTGAATCAAAATCTTCAGACATTGATTCAAAGCCTTCGCAGCTTGAATCCGGATCGTCGGAATATGATTCAAGACCCTGATTGCCCGGCTTCCGAATCCTCAAGCAGCAGGGCGATGCTCAAACGCCGGACGCGCTATTGCCGTTTTGCGGCCGGCGTGAAGGGACCCGGCGGAGACCGGGTGATCAGGGCGGTGACAAGCAGCGCTGCGATCGCGAAGCCGAAGGTCAGCCAGAAGCCGTCGATATAAGCCAGTACGTTGGCTTCGCGCCGGACAATGCCGGCCAAAGTGCCGACGCTGCGTCCGGTGGCGGTCCCGGTTCCGTAACTGGCAAAATACGCGGAGAGTTTTGCCAGCAGGTTCTCCACCTGATCCTTGGCGCTCGTTACATGCTGTCCGATGAAGTTGGAATGGATCTGCTCGCGGACCCGCAGCCAGGTACCCATCAGCGCGATACCGAACTCCGCGCCGCCGAGCCGCATGATCTGGATGTAGGCGGCGAATGCGGTCGCCCGGGTCGGATCGGAATTGGAGAGCGCGATGATGATGATCGGAAAAAGCGTGAATGCCTGGCCGATCGATTGCAGCAGGACGATCGGGATGAAGTCGGTCAGCCGCCAGGTGTTGGTGATTTGCGTACCGAGCAGGGCGGCGGCGGCAAAGGTGATCAAACCGATCACCAACACGATTCTCACGTCATACCGCCGCAGCAGCCAGATCGAGAGCGGAAACCATACCGCCATGGGCAGAACGCCATAGATCAGAAGCAGGTGCCCGGTCTGTTCGGGCCGAAGCTGCGCCACGGTCGAAAGGAAGTTCGGCACCAGCGACGAGTTCGAAAGACTGGTCAGGGTGTAGAGAAGGATGACCACCAGAGCGAAGCCGATATTGCGCGAGAACAGCACGTTGGCGTGCGCCCACGGGTCCTTCACCAGAGCCTCGTTGACGAAAAACGCGACCAGCAGTACCGCGCCGCAGCCGAGCAGCGCGACGACGGTTCCGGAGTTGAGCCAATCCAGCCGGTTGCCCTGATCGAGACCGGCATAGACCATGGCAATACCCGTTCCGAGCAATAGCATGCCGCCCCAGTCCGCGGTTTCCAGCAGCCTGGTGTTGACCGGATCGCGCGGCGCGCCGAGATAGACTAGGATGGCCATCAGCACGGCGATGATCGCATCCTGCCAGTACAACCACTGCCAGCCGAGTTGATCGACATAGAAGCCGACCAGCGCCGGACCGAAGTTGAGCGAAAAGCCGACCCGTAACGCGTAGATCCCGATCGCCAGCAGCCACCACTGCATCGGCAGGTTGCGGAAAATGATCAATAGCGTGGCGGGCACGAAGGTGCCGAGCAGCAGACCGTGAAGGATAGTGAGGGCAAGAAGTGTCTGGTAATCGCGGACAAATGGAAGAACGAGCGAAATCACCGCGAAGACGAGACTGGGGGCGCCGAGGATGCGGCGCAGGCCAAACACCGTGGCCAGCCAGGCCACTGCGGGTGCGATGAAAATTTGCGACGCGGTTGAAGCCGTGCTCAGCCAGGCTCCTTCGTCGTAACTGAGCGAAAAGGCTCCCTTGAGATCGGGCAGGCCGATCGAGAACATCCGGCTGTCGATGTTCGCCATCGACGAGCCGAGCAGCACCGCGATCACGGCGAGCAGCGGATAGTGGACCGGCTGGCCGGCCGAAACCGGCCCGCTGGCGATGATTTTAGCTTCCGCCACCGGCTTTGGCTCCGGCGTCCAAAGGGGCAACGCTTCCTTCGGTATTGATTCGCGTCACCGCCGACATGCCCGGCAGCAGATGGTTCAGCAGCGGCTGGCCCTTGTCGAATTCGATCCGCAGCGGAATGCGTTGCACCACCTTGGTGAAATTGCCGGTGGCGTTGTCGGGCGGCAGCAGGGCGAACTGCGATCCGCTCGCCGGAGATATCCGCGCCACGTGCCCGTGCAGTGTCTCGTCCGGGAAGGTATCGATGGTGATCTCCACCGGTTGTCCGGGCTTCACACGGGTCAGCTGCGTCTCCTTGTAGTTCGCGATGACGTAGACGTTCGGCAGCGGCACCACGTTGAACAGGTTGCTGCCGATATTGACGTAATCGCCGGGCTGAACTTGCCGAGCCCCCACCACGCCGTCGAACGGCGCTACGATCCGGGTGTAGCCCAGCTTGAGACGTGCGGCCTTCAGAGCGGCCTGAGCGGCGAGAACGTCGGCGGCACGCTGCTTTTTCGTACCGGCGAGAACTTCGAGCTGATGCCGCTGGGCAGCGATCACGGCCCGGCTGGCCTGGACATCCGCCTCCGCCTTGGCGAGCGCCGCGGTCGCCTGCTCCAGTCTTTGGCGCGTGCCCGCCAACGTCTGGGTCAGTGACTGCTGACGGTTCTGCTCCTGTTTCGCCTCGACCAGCAGGGCCTCCGCGGAGGCGCGCTGCGCTTCGGACTGCGCGATGGTGGCGTACTGGAGCTCGACCTGATTGGCAAGATTGTCGAGTACCGCCTGAGCGCCCGTCACCGCGGCTTCGGCCTGCGCCACCTGCGCTTCATAGTCGGCCGGATCGATCTCGACGAGCAGATCGCCGGCCTTGACGTGCTGATAGTCGCTCGCGGCGACCTTGATCACCTCACCGGCAACCCGGCTGCTGAGCTGCGTCGTCTCGGCGCGCACATAGGCGTCGTTAGTGGTCTGGGTGACGGCGCCGCCGACCCAGGCGTTCCAGCGCAACGTTGCCAGGGTCACAAAGATCGCTGCGGCAATCACGCACATGACTGGAATCGCCAACCTGCGCAGCGTGGTGCTTACGGGAGTGCGCTCCGGAGGCCGGCCGGATGCCGCGGGCGCGGCACCTGCCGTCTGCTGTGGAGTGTCGTTATCTGTCTGGGTCAAGGGTCACCCTCTAAATGGGAAGCTACTCCAACCGGCGGTGAGAATTCAAAGCTGAACACGCGATTTTCAGCATGGCCGCATTGCGGTGAAATCTGCCAGGATTTGAAAAATCTCTTGACCTGTTCAGCCTCAGCTGCGTTACGGCAGGGCACAGCGGACAATCAAAGCAGAGGCCATGACCGGTTCAGGCACCGATAAAACGAAGATGCGCAAGGAACTGGGCGGACCCGTGGTGGTTTTGGTCGAGCCGCAGCTTGGCGAAAACATCGGCATGTGTGCGCGCGCCATGGGCAATTTCGGGCTGACGCGGCTGCGCATCGTCAATCCGCGCGATGGCTGGCCCAATATGGCCGCCCAGCGCGCGGCCGCAGGCGCCGATCACATTCTCGATAACGTCGAGCTGTTCGATACGGTCGAGGCGGCGGTGGCGGACTGCTCGCTGCTGTTTGCGACCACGGCGCGGGCGCACGACCAGGCCAAGCCCGTGGTTGGCCCCGAAGAGGCGGCCCGCCAGATCGTCGGCGAAACTGCAGCAAGCGGCACGGCGGCGATCATGTTCGGGCGCGAGCGCTACGGTTTGCAGAACGACGAGGTCGCGCTCGCCAACCGGATCGTGACGTTTCCGGTCAATCCGGGCTTCGCCTCGCTGAACCTCGCCCAGGCGGTTTTGCTGATGGGCTACGAATGGTTCAAGCTCGCCACATCCAACGCGCTGCCGTTCGACATGCCCGAACGTTCCGAGCGGGCGTCGAACCACCAGATGCAGGCGTTTTTCGACAATCTCGTGAGCGAACTCGACAAGGTCGAATTCCTCCGGCCGCCCGAAAAACGCGATACGATGCTGGTGAACATGCGCAATATCTTCACGCGAATGGAGCCGACCAAGCAGGACATGCACACACTGCATGGCGTGGTGATGGCCATCGCGGAAGGCCGGAAAGGCCCGGCAAAAGGCGGGGTCCTCGACGGCAACGAAGCGACGCGGCTGCGTGCGCTGCTGGCCGAACATTCGGAAAGCCGCACCACGTCAGACAGCAGCACGGTAAAGGGGCTGGCCCGGCTATTGCGGCGCAATCCCACCGACGCGGAACGGATTCTGTGGCAGGCGCTGAGGACGGACCGCCGCTTCGCGTCCCATTTCAAGCGGCAGACGCCGGTGGGGCGTCACATTCCGGATTTCGTGTCGTTCACCAAGCGGGTGGCCATCGAACTCGTCAACGCCAACGAAACCGACGTGATTGCGCGAGACCGGGCGGCGCGCTGTGAATGGCTCGAAGCACGGGGCTATCGCGTATGTCTTCTCAACGCGGCGGATGTGGAAGCCGACCTCGATGCGCAACTCGAAAGGCTGGCCGCAACGGCCTAGCTTCTCGCTTCCATCCGCGCAGAACAAACGCCGCGCGATCCGATCGCGCGGCGTTATTTACCGAAATCGGGCGGTTTATTGTCCGGCCTTGACCTGTGCGACGGCGACCGCCACCAGCTCGTCCATCTTCTTGCGGACGTCAGCCTCGCTGACACCCTTGCCTTCGAGATCCTTCACGACCTTGCGCAGGACGTCGGCATCGCCGGCCTCCTCGAAATCGGCCGAAACCACTTCCTTGGCGTAGGCGGCGGCCTCGTCGCCGGTCTTGCCCAGTTTTTCGGCGGCCCAGAGGCCCAGCAGCTTGTTCCGGCGGGCTTCGGCCTTGAACTTTTGTTCCTCGTCGAGGGCGAACTTCTTCTCAAAGCCTTCCTGGCGCTTGTCGAAAGTGGACATATATCTGTTCCGTAAGCTGAATTTGAGGCCGCGGGAAGATTGGCGGCGGGACCATGCATATAGGGGGTGCGGACCCCGCAAGGCAACGTCCGAGAGGTCGCAGGAAGCCGGTAAAACGCGTTCCCGTGCGTTGTATCGGTCACATCAATCGGTTAGGTTGCCGATGAGTCCGGTTCGCGGTTTGTTTCACGATTCTGGACTTCACGGCAGCTCCGCCGTGGGTCGCGTATAATCACCCGGAGCACCCCATTCATGGACTTCAACAGAACACGGTACATCCCTATGAGCCGTCGGCGTCGCATTTACGAAGGCAAGGGCAAGACCCTTTACGAAGGGCCTGAGCCTGGAACCCTGATCCAGCATTT
>JAGVII010000168.1 GCA_020056155.1 Afipia sp. | reverse complement strand
GTTCCGCGCCGGTAACGCGCCGCACATCATCCAGGTGTTCGAAGTCGGCACCGCGACCATGATGAGCGCCACCGGCGCGATCAAGCCGGTCTACCAGCTTATGAAGGACGCGAACGAGCCGTTCGACCCGAAGGCCTATCTGCCGGCGATCACCGGGTACTATTCGACGGCGAAGGGCGACATGCTGTCGTTTCCCTTCAATTCATCGTCGATGGTGATGTGGATCAATCTCGACGCGCTCAAGAAGGCCAACATCACTGAAATTCCGAAAACCTGGCCGCAGGTTTTCGACGCCGCGAAGAAACTGAAGGCGGCCGGACATACCACCTGCGGGTTTTCAAACGCATGGGCGAGCTGGGCCCACATCGAGCAGTTCTCCGCCTGGCATAACGTTGCAATCGGCACCAAGGCGAACGGCCTCGACGGCTTCGACACCGTGCTGAAGTTCAACTCGCCGCTGCATATCAAGCACCTGCAGAACCTGATCGACCTGCAGAAGGACAAGACCTACGATTATTCCGGACGCGCCAGCGCGGGCGAGGCCCGTTTCAGTTCCGGCGAATGCCCGATCTTCCTGACCTCGTCTGGCTACTACGCCACCGCCAAGGGCACGGCGAAGTTTGCGTTCACCTCGGCCCCGATGCCGTATTATCCCGACGTCGCCGGCGCGCCGCAGAACTCGATCATCGGCGGCGCATCGCTCTGGGTCATGGGCGGGAAGAAGCCCGAGGAATACAAGGGCGTCGCGAAATTCTTCGCCTTCCTGTCCGACACCAGCCGCCAGGCCAAACTGCATCAGGAATCAGGCTACCTGCCGATCACCAAGGCCGCGTATGAAAAGACCAAGGCTGACGGCTTCTACGAGAAGAACCCGATACTGCAGACGCCGCTGAAGGAGCTTACCAACAAGGAGCCCACGGAAAACTCGCGCGGCCTGCGCTTCGGCAACATGGTGCAGATGCGCGACATCTGGGCGGAAGAGATGGAAGCGGCGCTTGCCGGCCAGAAGGCCGCAAAGGATGCGCTCGACTCGGCCGTGAGCCGCGGCAACGCCATGCTGCGGACATTCGAGAAAACCGCCAAGTGAGCTTCCCGGAGCGCGGCCAGATGAAACTGACCGCGCTTGTTCCGATGCTGAGCGTGACAGGAGTCCAGCGATCCGCCGACAGTTCAAGAGCGACGCTCTGAATGGAAAAGTCGGCCATATTCAACAACAGGCTGCTTCCGTACCTGCTGCTCGCGCCGCAGCTCATCATCACTTTCATATTTTTCTACTGGCCTGCCAGTCAGGCGGTCTGGCAATCGTTCAAGCGCGAAGACGCCTTCGGCCTCACATCGCAATTCGTCGGCCTGGAAAATTATGAGACGCTGTTCGCGCAGCCTGAATATTACAAGGCGATCTTCACAACGGTGGTCTTCTCGACCCTCGTGGCGCTGCTGTCGCTCAGCATCGCGCTGATGTTTGCGACCCAGGCCGACAAGAACCTGAAGGCCGCGCCGGCCTTCAAGACCTTACTGATCTGGCCTTACGCCGTCGCCCCCGCGATCGCCGGCGTGTTGTGGATCTTCATGTTTCATCCCTCGCTCGGCACGCTGGCGCGCCCGCTGCGCGTTCTTGGCTTCGACTGGAATCCGCTGCTGAACGGCAATCACGCCATGACGCTGGTGGTGATGGCCGCGGTCTGGAAGCAGATTTCCTATAATTTCCTGTTCTTCCTCGCCGGTCTGCAGTCGATCCCCAGGAGCGTGCTCGAAGCCAGCGCCATCGACGGCGCGGGCCCGCTGCGCCGATTCTGGACCATCGTGTTTCCATTGCTGTCGCCAACCACCTTCTTCCTGCTGGTGGTCAACGTGGTCTACGTTTTCTTCGACACGTTCGGCATTATCGACGCCGTCACCGGCGGCGGTCCGGCCGGTGCGACGACCACCATGGTCTACAAGGTCTACGCGGACGGACGGCTCGGCGGCGACCTCGGCGGCTCGGCGGCGCAATCCGTGGTGCTGATGGTCATCGTCATCGCACTGACCGCGGTGCAGTTCCGCTATGTCGAACGCAAGGTGCAGTACTGATGGTCGAGCATCGTCCCCTGCGCGATTTCGCCGCCTATGCCATTCTCACCTTCGGCATCTTCATTGTTGCATTTCCGGTTTACCTCGCGCTGATCGCCTCGACCCACGACGCGGCGACGGTGGTCAACGGCAACATGCCGCTCTCACCCGGCGCCCACACGCTTGAAAACTACTACCGGGCGATCTTCGTCGGCGGATCGCGCACCAGCCGCGAGCCGGTCGGACACATGCTGATCAACTCGTTCGTTTCCGCCATCGGCATCGCGGTCGGCAAGATCTTCATCTCGATCCTGTCGGCGTTTGCGGTGGTGTATTTCCGCTTTCCGTTCCGGAAGACAGCGTTCTGGATCATCTTCATCACGCTGATGCTGCCGGTGGAGGTCCGCATCTATCCCACCTACAAGGTGGCCGCCGACCTGCGCATGCTCGACACCTATGCCGGGCTGATCCTGCCTTTGATCGCGTCGGCGACCGGCACGCTGCTGTTCCGGCAGTTCTTCATGACGATTCCCGAAGAGCTTCTGGAAGCCTCGAAGATCGACGGCGCCGGCCCGTTCCGGTTTTTCAAGGATACGCTGCTGCCGCTGTCTGTCACCACCATCGCCGCGCTGTTCGTGATCCAGTTCATTTACGGCTGGAATCAGTACCTGTGGCCGCTGCTGATCACCACACAGGACTCGATGCAGACCATCGTGACCGGCATCAAGAAAATGCTGACCACCACTGACGAACTTGCGGAATGGCAACTGGCGATGGCCACCGCGATCCTGGCGATGCTGCCGCCGGTCGCGGTCGTCGTCTTCATGCAGCGCCTGTTCGTGCGCGGCCTTGTCGAAACTGAAAAGTAGATCTGGAAGTTCTAGGGAACCAGCATGTCGAATGTCGTCCTGCGCGGCGTGAAGAAGACCTATCCCGGCGGGGTCGACGCCATCAAGGGCATCGACTTCGAGGTCGGCGACGGGCAGTTCTGCGTGCTGGTCGGACCCAGCGGCTGCGGCAAATCCACCCTGCTGCGAATGGTGGCGGGTCTGGAAACCATCACCAGCGGCGAGATCGATATCGGCGGCCGCGTCGTCAACCAGGTTGAGCCGGCCGATCGCGACATCGCGATGGTGTTCCAGAACTACGCGCTCTATCCGCACATGAGCGTCTACAACAACATGGCCTACGGCCTGCGCAATCGCGGCACTCCGAAACCGGAGATCGACATGCGGGTGCGGGAAGCCGCGCAGATTCTCGAAATCACGCCGATGCTGGATCGCAAGCCGCGGCAGCTCTCCGGCGGCCAGCGCCAGCGCGTCGCCATGGGCCGCGCCATCGTGCGGCAGCCGAAAGTGTTTCTGTTCGACGAGCCGCTGTCGAACCTCGACGCCAAGCTGCGGGTCGCCATGCGCGTCGAGATCCGCAGACTGCAGCGCCGCCTCAAGACCACGTCGATCTATGTCACCCACGACCAGATGGAAGCGATGACCCTCGCCGACATTCTGGTGGTGATGAACGGCGGCCAGGTCGAGCAGATCGGCAAGCCGCTCGACATCTACAAGAAGCCGGCGACCACGTTCGTCGCCTCGTTCATCGGCGCGCCGCCGATGAACTTGCTGTCCGTCGCCGCAAACGATCTCGGCGGCGCGCTGGATGCGTTGCAGATCAAGGCGCCCGGCGACGCCACGCTCGGAATCCGGCCGGAGGACTTCGCGCTGGCCGGTGCAGCGCCGCCGGACGGCCTCACGCTTGAACTCGTGGTCGATGCCGTCGAGCGGGTCGGCGCCGAAACCTATGTCTACGGCACCAGACCGCGCGCCGATGGCGGCCCCGCCGTGAGCGCCAGGCCCGGCGAACTGCCGCCCGGCGAGATTATCGTCCGGCTGCCCGGAGAGGCGGCTCCCGCCATTGGCGAGCGGATCACGGTCTCGGCGGCGCGCGGCAAGCTGCACCTGTTCAGCGCAGATGGCCGCAGCCGGATCGGGGACTAGCCGGATTTGTCCCTGTTTACGGGCGGTTAGGGGTTCTTGAACAACGCAATAGAGATCGCCATATTTGTTTCAACCGGCAGGCCGCAAGGCTGCCGGGAACCCAGGAAGGAGTGCCGCAAGGGCTCCAACCCAAAGTCGCTTCGAGAGGACTTTGTGAATGTCTCGTGTTCCTTCGCTATCGAGTCCGTTCCTTTTGGGATTCGACGAGATTGAGCGTGCGCTTGATCGCGTCGTGAAAGGCGCAGACGGTTATCCTCCCTACAACATCGAGCGGTGCGGCCGTGATGACGGCCAGCCCGAACGCCTGCGGATCACGCTGGCGGTCGCTGGATTTACCCGCGACCAACTCGATGTAACCACTGAGGAAAACCAGCTCGTGATCCGGGGCCGCCAGCAGGACGACAAGACCCGGCAGTACATCCACCGCGGCATCGCCGCGCGTCACTTCCAGCGGACATTCGTGCTGGCGGACGGGATGTATGTCATCGGCGCAGACCTGAAGAACGGCCTGCTGTCGATCGATCTGGCTCGTCCCGAGCCTGAACGGGTCGTTAAGACGATAGCCATCAATGAGCACGAATAATGGAACGGAAGCGGACTCGACCGCTTAACAACAGTAAGGAGTCGAGACCATGACTGGTAATGTCATCTTCGAACCCGCCGTCTCGCTTGAGGCGCTGGCAACTCTGGGCGAAGGCCACATCGCCTACGTCAAACAGATTCGCTCGGAAGACGTGCCGGGACTTTTCCCGCAGGCGCCGCAGATCGCGCCCGGCCTGAAGCTGTTCGCGCTTCATGCCGCCGACGGCACGCCGATCATGCTGACCGACAGCCGCGAAGCGGCGATCGCCAATGCATGGAGCAACGAACTGGAGACCGTCAGCGTCCACTGAGCCGGCGCAGGCTGCGCAGGTGACGTGGGACGATCCTCAACGAAGCGGCAGCGCGGCGAGCGCTGCCGTTTTTGTTTGTACTCACTTTTGGCGAGCATCTCGCGCCGTTCACAGTTTGTCATCACCGGGCAGAGCCGTCTGAAGGACGGCGTCGCTTCGCTCGCCTATCTTTGGAGAAGCACGCATCGTCATTGCGAGGAGCACTCGCGACGAAGCAATCCAGTCTTCGGTTAATGAGGCTCCGGTTTGGATTGCTTCGCTTCGCTCGCAATGACGGAAGTGAAGACGTGGATGGCCGGAACATCCCCGATCAAGTCGAGGACAGGCGTCCGGCCATGACATTGGATATGTGGATGCCCGTCCGCGACCAATGACGTGCTTTCCAGATTCAATTTTCAAACAGCCACGTCCGTTCAGCCACGCGTGATCGTTCTCGCGCCATCGCGCGAGGGGAGCTTTTGGTTCTGCCCCTCAAGCGCGCGCGAGGCCTGCCTCGTTCGCGCCCTCAATATGAGGGGCATGGAGCGCCGCGAGGCGCACCTTGGTCTTGTGTCGCTTCCGGCACCGCTTGCGACACGGTGAACCTCCGGAAGCGCATCGCCTTGCGGCGCTCCAT
>JAGVII010000139.1 GCA_020056155.1 Afipia sp. | reverse complement strand
CGTACAGTCCGAAGAACTCGGTGTCGTGCTGCGCTTCGGCAAGCATGTCCGTACGGTGCAGCCGGGTCTGAATTATCACCTGCCGTATCCGATCGAGACGGTGCTGTTGCCGAAGGCACTGCGCGTCTCGACGCTCAGCATCGGCATGCGGGTGGTTGACGATTCGCGCCGCGGCGGCGGCACCACCATTCGCGACGTTCCCGAGGAAAGCCTGATGCTGACCGGCGACGAGAACATCGTCGACGTGGATTTCACGGTGCTGTGGCGTATCAAGCCCGATGGCGTCGGCGACTTCCTGTTCAATATCCAGAACCCGGAAGGCACTGTGAAGGCTGTTGCCGAGAGCGCGATGCGCGACATCATCGGCCGCTCGCAGATCCAGCCGATCCTCACCGGCGCGCGCACCACGACGGAAGCCGCGGTGCTCGATCTGATGCAGAAGACGCTCGACAGCTACGGCGCCGGCATCCTGATTCAGCAGGTTCAGATGCAGAAGGTCGATCCGCCGTCACAGGTGATCGACGCGTTCCGCGACGTGCAGGCGGCCCGTGCCGACCTCGAGCGCTTGCAGAACGAAGCCCAGACCTATGCCAACCGCGTCGTTCCCGACGCGCGTGGCCGCGCCGCGCAGATCTTGCAGGTAGCGGAGGGTTACAAGGAGCAGGCGGTGGCTGAAGCCAAGGGCCAGAGCGCGCGCTTCCTGAAGGTCTTTGACGAATACAAGAAGGCCCCCGACGTTACCCGCCAGCGCATCTATCTTGAAACCATGGAACGTGTACTGGGCGGAGCTGACAAGCTTGTGCTCGATCAGGGGGCAAATGGATCGGCGCCGGGTGTGGTGCCATATCTGCCGCTGAATGAAATCGGACGCCGCACGCCGCCGGCTGCACCACAACAGGGCGGGAGCACCCGATGAAAAACGGCATCGCAGGAATTGTCGCGCTTTTCGTTCTGCTGGTCGCCATCGTCGTCGGCTACAGTTCAATGTTCACTGTAAGCGAGACGCAGCAGGTTCTGCTTGTTCGTCTCGGCGAGCCGGTGCGCGTGGTGACGACGCCGGGCCTGAACTTCAAGGTGCCGTTCATCGACACCGTCATCAGTATCGACAAGCGCATCCTGGACCTGGAAAACCCGGCGCAGGAAGTGATCGCGTCGGACCAGAAGCGGCTCGTGGTCGATGCCTTCGCGCGCTATCGCATCAAGGATCCGCTGCGGTTCTATCAGACCCTCGGTTCGATCCAGGCGGCCAACATCCAGCTCACCACCCTGCTGAACGCGTCGCTGCGTCGTGTGCTCGGCGAGGTTACCTTCATCAACGTGGTGCGCGATGAGCGCGACGTGCTGATGAGCAGGATCCAGAAACAGCTCGACCGCGAAACCGCCAGCTACGGCATCTCGGTGGTTGATGTGCGGATTCGCCGCGCCGATCTGCCGGAGCAGAACAGCCAGGCGGTTTATCAGCGCATGCAGACCGAACGTCAGCGTGAAGCGGCCGAGTTCCGCGCACAGGGCGGGCAGAAGGCGCAGGAAATCCGCTCCAGGGCCGACCGCGAAGCGACCGTGATTATCGCCGACGCTAACTCACAGGCCGAGCAGGTCCGAGGTGAAGGCGACGGCGAGCGCAACCGGCTGTTCGCGGAAGCCTATGGCAAGGATGCAGATTTCTTCGCATTCTATCGCTCGATGACGGCCTACGAGAACAGCATGAAGGGCAACGACACGCGCTTCCTGTTGCGTCCGGATTCCGAGTTCTTCCGCTATTTCGCCAATCCGACGGGCAAGCCCGCTACTGCGGGTTCCGCGCGGTAAGATGCGGCTGGAAGAGCGCGATCAGGCAGGAGTCTTGGCCGGATGAGGTCGATTGGATACGGCGACCTCCTCGTGGGGCTCGGAATCATGCTGGTTCTGGAGGGCTTGCTGTTTACGGCGCTCCCGAACTGGATGCGTTCGGCGATGAAAAGCGCATTGTCCTCGCCGGACAGCATCCTGCGCGCCGTGGGGCTCGTCTCGGCGGTGGTGGGCCTGATCCTGATCTGGCTGGTGCGGCATTAGCCATTCTGGCCCGGCTGACGTCGTTGTGAGGCACAGAGCCGGGTTTTCGCCGTAATCCGCCGGTTGATCGCTGGAATTCCGCTTCACGGCGGCGCTTGCGCACCCATCGTGTTCAGGCGCAATCTGGATGCAAATGAACCGCCCTTTCAGGAGAGCTTTCGACCATGTCCGATGCGTTTCAAGCATTGAGCCGCCGCGTATTGCCGCTTGCCGTGGCTGTCGGTTTCGCCCTTGTTGCGACGCCGGCGCTGGCCCGCGGGCCGGACGGCATCGCCGACGTCGCGGAGAAGGTGATCGACGCGGTCGTCAACATTTCCACGTCGCAGACCGTCGACGCCAAGAACAACGATGGCGACAAGGGCGATGAGCGCGGCAACAACCGGCGTGGGGCCAATCCGCAACTGCCGCCGGATTCGCCGTTCAGCGAATTCTTCGACGAGTTTTTCAAGAACCGCCGCGGCGGTCCGGACTCGCGCGGCGGCGCGCCGCGCAAGGTGAATTCGCTGGGTTCCGGCTTCATCATCGAGACCGACGGCACGGTGGTGACGAACAACCATGTCATTGCCGACGCCGACGAGATCAACGTCATTCTCAATGACGGCACGAAGATCAAGGCTGAAGTGATCGGCAAGGACAAGAAGAGCGATCTTGCGGTCCTGAAGTTCACGCCTCCGCCGGAGAAGAAGATCACGGCGGTGAAGTTCGGCAATTCCGAGAACCTGCGTCTCGGCGAGTGGGTGATCGCGATCGGCAATCCGTTCAGCCTCGGCGGCACGGTGACCGCCGGTATCGTGTCGGCGCGCAATCGCGACATCAATTCAGGACCCTACGACAACTACATTCAGACCGACGCATCGATCAACCGCGGCAACTCCGGCGGTCCGCTGTTCAATCTCGATGGCGAAGTGATCGGCGTGAACACCGCGATTATCTCGCCGTCCGGCGGATCGATCGGCATCGGCTTCGCCGTGCCGTCGAAGACCGTGATGGCGGTGGTGGATCAGCTGCGCCAGTTCAAGGAAGTGCGCCGTGGCTGGCTCGGTGTCCGCATCCAGCAGGTGACGGATGAAATCGCCGAAAGCCTCAGCATCAAGCCTGCGCGCGGCGCGCTGATCGCTGGCGTGGACGACAAGGGCCCGGCCAAGCCTGCCGGCATCGAGCCCGGCGACGTCGTCGTCAGGTTCGACGGCAAGGACATCAAGGAAATGAAGGATCTTCCGCGCGCCGTCGCCGACTCGCCGGTCGGCAAGGCGGTGGATGTCGTGATCATCCGCAAGGGCAAGGAAGAGACCAAGAAAGTGACTCTGGGCCGTCTCGACGATGGCGAGAAGGCCGTTGAAGCCTCCGCCAAGACCACAAATCCAGTCGAAGCCGACAAGCCGGTCACGCAGAAGGCACTCGGCCTCGATCTCGCCGGTCTCAGCAAGGATCTGCGAACGCGCTACAAGATCAAGGACAGCGTCAAGGGCGTGATCGTTACCGGCGTCGACAGCGGGTCCGATGCGGCCGAGAAGCGTCTCAGCGCCGGCGATGTGATCGTCGAAGTCGCGCAGGAAGCCGTGACCAACGCAGCCGACGTGAAGAAACGCATCGAGCAGTTGAAGAAGGACGGCAAGAAGTCGGTGCTGCTTCTGGTGTCGAACGGCTCCGGCGAACTGCGCTTCGTCGCGCTGGCGGTGAAGTAAGACAGCATTCCGGGGCGTGCTTTGCGCGCGCCGGAACTTGATCGCATGAAAAGGACGTCATGCCCGGCCTTGTGCCGGGCATTTGCGTTTTTTGCTCCGAGATCGAGACGTGGATGGCCCGGACGAACCCGGCCATGACGACATCGACGATGCGACTAGCTGGCCACGAACTCGCTGCGCCTGTAGCCCTGCATATACAGGAGTGCTGTGAGATCGCTGTGATCGATCCGCGCCCCGGCCGCCGCGGCAACCGCAGGCTTGGCGTGATAGGCGACGCCGACGCCCGCCCGTTCGATCATGGCGAGATCGTTGGCGCCGTCGCCGACCACCATCGTATCCAGATCGTCGAGGTCGAAGGACTCAAGCAGGTCCACCAGCGTCGCGAGTTTCGCCTCGCGTCCCAAAATCGGTTCGGCGACTTGTCCGGTCAGCTTGCCGTTCTCGGTCAACAGCTCGTTGGCGCAGTTTTCCTGAAATCCGATCATCTCGGCGACGCGCGTGGTGAACAGCGTGAAGCCACCGGAAACGAGGCAGGTATACGCGCCGTGCGCACGCATGGTGCGGACCAGTTCGACCGCGCCCGGTGTCAGCGTGATGCGGCTCTTGAGCACCTCATCGACCACCGTGACCGGAAGACCCTTCAGCAGCGCGACGCGTTCGCGCAAGGCCGGCTCGAATTCGATCTCGCCGCGCATGGCGCGCTCGGTGATCGCGGCGACATGCGCCTTGAGACCGGCGAAGTCGGCGAGTTCGTCGATGCATTCCTGGCCGATCATGGTGGAATCCATGTCCGCCAGCAGCAACTTCTTGCGCCGGTCTAACTGCGGCTGAACCACGACGTCGGCGCGGATGCCGTTGAGGGCCTCGCGCAGGCGGTCTGAAATTGTGCGAATGTCGTCGGTGCTGCTAAAGCGGATATCGGCGGCGACGCCCTCGAACAGCCAGTCGCCATGTTCGGGCGACGGCAGCGCGGAGCGCGCGGCATCGATCGCGGTCGAGTCGAGCTCGGGCTCGGCGGGATTGCAGATCAGCGTGACGACGAGAGACATGACGGCTCGATGTTGACAGATGACGTAGACGGGAAGGGCGGCACTAGTACCGCCTATTGGAAGTTCCTGCAGCGCAAGCTGCGAGTCCCGTGCAGGAACTTCCAATAGAAAGCGGTACTAGAATCAT
>JAGVII010000631.1 GCA_020056155.1 Afipia sp. | reverse complement strand
CCGGCTGCGGTGACGGTTGGGGCGGCAGGGCCGTCCGCGGCTGCGCCGTCCACGCTGAAACTGTGGCCGACGCAGGCGATGCCGGACGTTCAGACGCTGGAGTGAGGGCTGCGCGTTTCGCACAGAAAAACGCCCCGGGGCACCGGGGCGTTGTAGTTTCAGGAGGTTCGATAAGCCGATGTTAGGCCGCGACCTGCCCGGCCACCTGCGGCGCCGAGGTAGTGATCGGAATCTGGCGCGGCTTCTTGGCTTCCGGAATCTCGCGGACGAGATCGACGTGGAGCAGGCCGTTCTCGAGCGAGGCGTTCTTCACCTGCACGAAGTCGGCAAGCTGGAACTGGCGCTCGAAGGCGCGCGACGCGATGCCGCGATAAAGCACTTCGCCGGACTGGCTGTTCTCGTTGGCGGCTTTCTCGCCCTTGATCGTCAGGGTGTTTTCCTTGGCGACGATCGAGATTTCATTCTGCGAAAAGCCGGAGACGGCGACCGAAATCCGGAAGTTGTTCTCGCCGGTGCGCTCGATGTTGTAGGGCGGATAGCCCGAGCCGTCGCCGTTCGCTTGATCGAGCAGCGAAAACAGGCGGTCGAAACCGACGGTGGAGCGATAGAAGGGGGTCAGATCAAACGTACGCATGTTAGTCCTCCAAAGTGAGCGACCAGCGCGTTTCCAGGCGGGACGGACCTGATCCCGGACCATGCTCGCGTGAGCAGGGCCTTGAGACCGTCTCGCATGCACAACGCGCCACTCTTTTGCAAAGAGCAGACAACCCGCCATTGGGCCGGGTTTTCGTTCTGCGTGCAGCCTTAACTGGCCTGCACGGAACTGATATGGGAGGAGCCTCGTGACGTTCAAGAGGGTTCCCGGCCCCTCTTTTTGTCAGCAGTATCCTTTCTGAATTTGATGATTCCCTTTGGCTGATCGGCCCCCCATGACGCTCGTCTCCATTCCCGCCAATCCCGTTCCCGACAACGTTGTCTCAGGCACCATCAAGACACCCGACGGCGCGGAGTTGCGCTTCGCGCGCTGGCAGCCGCCGGCCAACCGCAAGGGCACGGTCTGTGTCTTCACCGGGCGCGGCGAGAGCATCGAGAAGTATTTCGAGACCGTGCGCGAACTGCGCGAGCGCGGCTTCGCGGTGGCGATGATCGACTGGCGCGGGCAGGGGCATTCGTCGCGGCAGTTGCGCGATCCCCGCAAGGGCTACGTTCACAGGTTCTCGGACTTCGAGGTCGATGTCGAAACCTTCGTGCAGCAGGTGATGCTGCCGGACTGTCCGCCGCCATATTATGCACTGGCGCATTCGATGGGCGGCGCGGTGCTGCTGCGGGTGGCGCATGCCGGCAAGCGCTGGTTCGACCGCATCGTGCTGTCCGCGCCGATGATCGACCTGCCGGGCTACGCCACCAAACTGCCGACGCGCATGCTGGTTCGCACGTTGCGCTGGCTCGGCATGGGCGGCAGTTACGTGCCCGGCGGCAACGGCGAACTCACCGGCACAAACAGTTTCGTCAACAATCCGCTGACCTCGGACCCGGTGCGCTATGCACGCAACGCCGCGATCTACGAGGAAGACCCGACGCTCGGCATCGCGTCGCCGACGGTGGCGTGGGCCGACAGCGCGTTCCGGGCGATCGTTGAATTCCGCGAGGCGAGCTACCCGTCGCAGATCAGGCTGCCGATCCTGATGATGGCAGCGAGCAGCGACACCATCGTCTCGACCGCCGCCATCGAGGAATTCGCCTACCACCTGCGCGCCGGATCGCATCTGGTGATCGCGGGTTCCAGGCATGAAATCCTGCAGGAGCAGGACCGCTATCGCCAGCAGTTCTGGGCGGCGTTCGATGCCTTCGTGCCCGGCACGCCGCTGTTCAAGTAGGCGTCAGTGATACGCCGTTATAGGCTGTTGTCATGGCCGGGCTTGTCCCGGCCATCCCGACAAAGCGGGCACAGTGCCACATCAATCGAGATCACCGGGACAAGCCCGGTGATGACAGAGAGATGGTTGGTTATGCGACGGACAATCGCCGTTCAATTCGCCTTCGGCGCGGTGCCGGTTGCCGGTTGCGCCGCCGCCTGTGCCGCGCGGCCGACGCTGACGCTCAGCAGGCCCTGACCCCAGATCCGCTTGGCGACGCGTTTCGTGTCCTCCAGCGTGACCGCATCGACGATGGCGTTGCGCTTTTCGATGTAGTCGATGCCGAGATCGTCGAGCTGATACTGCAGCAGCGCGGTGGCGAATTTCGACGAGGTGTCGAGCGCCAGCATCTGCGAGCCCTTGAGATAGGACTTCGCCTCATCCAGTTCCTTTTGCGTCGGGCCTTCATTGCCCATGCGCGCGATCTCGCTGGCGATGGTGTCGAGGGTTTCCTTCGCCTTGTCGGCGCGGGTGGCGGTGGAGCCAGCGAACAGCGACGACTTCTTCATCCAGATCAGGGATTCCGACACCGAATAGACCAGCCCGCGCTTTTCGCGGACCTCCTTGTAGAGCCGCGTCGACAGCGTGCCGCCGCCGAGAATGTG
>JAGVII010000119.1 GCA_020056155.1 Afipia sp. | reverse complement strand
TGGTGAAGAGAGAAACTTTTACTCAAAGTTGCGATCGTCACCACGAATGGCGTCGGCGTTATGAGCAAGCGTTACTCGACCACATTGTCACGGGGGACTCGACATGATGGACTCGCAGGCGCACGAATCGCGCGACATGACTGTCGATGGCATCGCCATCAACATTCTCTCAATGCCGGAAGCCGTGTCGTCCATCGTGGCGGCAGCGCAGACCGGCGACAGCTTCAGCGTCTGTACGCTCAATCTCGATCACGTTGCGCAGTTGCAATTGCGGCCTGACTTCCGGGAGGCCTATCGCCGCGCCCGCTTTGTCACCGCCGATGGTTTTCCGATTGTCGCGCTGGGACGTCTCGCCGGTACGAAGATCGAACGGACGACCGGGGCCGATCTGGTCGAACCTCTTTGCGAACAGGCCGGAAGCAAGAATATTCCCGTCTATCTGCTGGGCTCCAATCGCCTGACACTGCATCGCACCGCACGGCGGCTGGCGAGCCGGTTCAAGGGGCTTCAGATCGTCGGCTACTCTGCGCCCGGCGGCAACTTCGATCCCTACTCGGATGAAGCCGACCGCGCGATTGACAGCATCCGCAAATCGGGCGCCAGACTCTGCTTCGTCGCGCTCGGCGCGCCACGGCAGGAAATCTTCGCCGCGCGCTGTCTCGACAGGCTTCCCGGCGTGGGATTGCTCTGCATCGGGGCCGCGCTGGATTTCATCGCCCATACGCAGACTCGCGCGCCGTCCATCACGCAGAAGATTGGCCTCGAATGGGCGTGGCGGATGCTGCGCGATCCGCGCCGGCTTGGGCCGCGCTATGCACGGTGCATGTCGATCGTTCCACGTCTGGTCGCAAGCAGCATCCCGCAGATCGTAAACGCCCGGACAAGGAAAGCGGCATGACATCCACGGTTACACTGGCTCAACGCGCCCGCAATGCGCACCTTGTGCCCCCGCGGTATCAGATCTGCCTGATTCATCCGTTCGATCCGCGCGGCGAGAAGGTCGGCGGCCTGGAAACCTACATCCGCGACTTCATCACATTCCATCCGGCCGATACCGACCTTCTTTTCATCGGCGTCGATTCCGTCGGCGACCTTAAGCTCGGCGAGATACATAAACTCACCTTCAGGGGGCGCACGTTCGATTTCCTGCCGATCCTGCGCTATTCGGACAGTCAGGCGCGCGAGGCGGCGCGTTCGATCGCGGCGTCGCTCACCGGGCAATTCTTTCTGGCCCTGCTGCGCAATTTCGGTCTGATCTCGAAACATATCCGCTCGCGGCGGTGTTCGATCGACCTGCGCCGGGTGGAATTTTCCTGGCTGCCGGCGGTCCTTCGCCTTCCCTTTATCCAGATGCTTCACGGCGAAGGTGCGCCGAAGCTCCAGATGGACTCGCTGCTGCGCCGATATTCGTTCGTCCATAACGCGGGCGAGCGCTTCGCCATGGCAACCAGCGAAAAATTTCTTTGCGTGAACCCGTACATCACCGAGCGTCTGCAGAAGGAATATCCGCGGCAACGCGACAAGATCGACACGCTGTGGACCTGGGTTAACACCGAGATTTTCCGGCCGCAGCCGCTGCCTCGCGAGACCACGCCGTTCCGGATTGCCTTTGCGGGACGCCTCGACGAGTTCAAGGACCCGCCACTGATGTTCCAGACGATCGATCGCCTGCGTCAGGTGATGCCGGAGACGGTCGAGTTTCATTACATCGGAACCAGCGATCCGCACCGGTTCTCCGAGTTCGCGGCGATCGAGGCGATCACGGTCCGGCACGGATTCAAGGATGCGACTGGAATGGCCGCTACCCTTGCATCCGCGCATGCCGGAATCCTGACATCGGAATTCGAGGGAATGCCGCGGTTCGTCCTCGAGACACTGGCGGTCGGCCGCCCCGTCGTCTCGACCCACCTGCCGCAGCTTGAAGCCGTCATTCGCGACGGCGAATCCGGCTATCTGATCCCGCGAAGCGATTCGAGGGCCGACATGGTCGAGCGGCTGGTGCATCGCTTCCTCGATGTTCGCGATGCCATCGCCCGTGGCGAGATGGATTCGGCGCGGATCGCGGCCAGCATCCGGACCTTCACGCCGGGCACCCAGCTCGCGCGCGTCTTCCGCTATCACCAGGAAATCCAGAACACCCGCGGCCTCACGGCCAATCCGCTCGCTTAACGAGGACGCAGCCATGAACATTCTCATGCTGACAAGCGAATTTGCTCCGGCGACAGGCGGCATCGGCACCTACGCGCGGGAAATCGCCACGGCGGCCGCCGAGCTCGGCGCCCGTGTCACGGTCCTGGCCCCCGACTATTCCACGAGTTCGCTGGATGAGGACAAGTCGTTTCCCTTCGCGTTGCATCGCTTTCACGGCGGGCTGCATTCCATGCGGGATCTTCCCGCGAAGATCCTGCTCGCGCGCAATCACGTGCGGATCGAGGATTACGATGTGATCCACGCGGCCGATTGGCCGTTCTTCATCCCGCTGGCACTGTCGCGTCACCGGACCCAGGCGCGCCTGCTGATGACGGTCCACGGCACGGAGATCAACGAGACCCAGACACCGCTCAAGCGGCTTGCGATCCAGGCTGCCGGGGTGTTCGGTCCGCGCGTTGACATCGCCGCCAACAGCCGGTTCACGCGCGAGCTTTTCCGCGAGCGCTTCTCCATCGAGAGCGAACGCGTTGTCGCGATCCCGCTCGGCGTGTCGGATTTCTGGTTCGGTCCGCGGAAAAGCCGCAAGGCGACGCGCAGGGCCTACGGCGTCGATGCGGACAAGATCGTGATGGTCACCGTTGCCCGCCTCACCCGGCGCAAGGGGCATCTCAAAACCCTCGCGGCGCTGGCGAGCCTGCCGGACGAATTGCGCAGGCAACTCGCATGGCTCGTGATCGGCCCGAACGGCGAGCCCGATTTCGTCGAAGAGTTTCGCGACATGGTCGATACCACCGATTGCGAAGTTCACCTGCTCGGATCGCTGCCGAACGAACAGATCCGCGACATTTACGGCGCCAGCGATTTCTTCTGCCTGACGGGCATCCCGGACTCGTCGGGACGGGTGGAAGGTTTCGGTCTGGTTTATCTCGAGGCCGGTGCAGGCGGCCTCCCCAGCGTCGCGACCGCGGTCGGCGGCGTTCCCGATGCCGTCCTTGCGGACGAAACCGGATTGCTCGTTGAGCCCGATGTCAAAGCCATCGCGCAAGCCATCACGGAGATCGCCGAAGACAGCAACACGCGGTCTATACTGGCAGCGGGCGCCGCCGCGCATGCGCGCTCGCTGTCCTGGGAGCGATGCGCTGCGGAGACCTACCGCCTGCCGCGCGCCGGCGAACGAAAGGACGCCCCCACGACGGACACCCGGCCGGTGCGAGAGCAGGCTCATTCGGGCGATGCGATGCCGCGCACGGCTGTCGCGGGCCGCAGATGATGAAGGTCTTCGCTGCGGGCATCGTTTTGATGTCGATTGCAGCGGGCCCTGCGCAGGCCGAAAGCTGCACAAGAAGCCGCGATCACCTGCTCGGAAGTCTTGGCGGCGATCTGGCGCAGCCGCCACAGGCCTATCAGGGACTGTTCAGGATCTGCCTTGCAACCTTGTCCATCACGAACGTCAAGGACGCCTTCGTCCTGAGGGATGGCGGGATCGCCGTGATTCCAAAGCAGGACACCGTTGCGGCAACGGCGGCGACGCTTTCGAAATTTTGCGATGCATATCCGCGCAGCACCCTTCGATTCCTCAGCCGCAAGGATCTGCTGCAGGCGAACTCCGTTTCCCGCATTGTGCGGATGTCATCGACCGGCGCCACATCGTGCCGGAAGATCAAGGGCAATTCGCTCTCCTGATCTGAACCGCCGGTCTTTCAGCGCCGCCTGCGCCGCCACGGAGGCGCCGGACAAATAGCCGCCCCACTCCAAACAACTCGCAAATTCGGCGCCGGTGCGCGGGCAGGCATTTGCAGACCGGGGTTTCGCCGCTACGCTCCGAGGTTCCTCTTCGGGCAGTTGCAAAGCTGACCCCTCGCAAACATTGATCTCAACCAACGAACCACGAAAGTGGACGGGAGAAGAAACGTGACGACAACACCGATCTGGCAATGGTCCGCCGTGGAAACGGCTGCGGCGATCAGGACAGGCGAGACGACGTCGACGGAGGTGACCCGCGCCCACATCGCGCGCATGCACACAGTCAATCCCGCGCTCAATGCGGTTGTGGTCGATCTCGGCGACGCCGCGCTGCGGGCGGCGGAGGCAGCGGACGCGACACTGGCGAAAAACAGGGGTCAGGACGCCGGCGTCGGACCGCTGCACGGCGTGCCGGTCACGATCAAGATCAATATCGATGTCGAGGGGCAGGCCAATTCGAACGGCGTGGTCGCCTTCAAGGATAATATCGCTCCCGGCGACTCCCCGGTGACCGCCAATCTCAGGAAAGCCGGCGCGATCATCATCGGCCTGACCAATACACCTGAATTCTCGCTGCGCATCTGCACCGACAATCCGCTGCACGGGCTGACGCTGAATCCCTGGGACCCGGCCGTCACGTGCGGCGGATCTTCGGGCGGCGCCGGCGCTTCCATCGCGGCCGGCATCGGCACCATCGCCCATGGCAACGATATCGGCGGCTCGCTGCGCTGGCCGGCGCAGTGCAACGGCGTCGCCACCATCAAGCCGACCCA